>DATNJP010000444.1:0-9018 GCA_035603855.1 Luteibacter sp.
CTATGCGCAGGGCGCGCCGGGGCTCCCGATATCCACGGGCCTTGGTGTCGACGCGCCGGGTAACTATCCTGGTGGTGAACAGGGCTATTACGTGGTGCGCGGCGTGTCGTCCAGCCTCGCCACCGTGCGTTCGAGCCAGCGCGCGCAGTACATCGAGGACGCATGGCAGGTGAGCGATCGCTGGCTGCTTACGCTCGGCCTGCGCAACGACCAGTTCACCAACTACAACGCGAACAGCGAGGTCTATATCAGGCAGACCTCGCCGCAGTGGGCGCCACGGCTCGGCTTCAGCTGGGATGTTTTCGGCGATGCCACGTTCAAGGTGTATGGCAATGCCGGCCGCTATTACCTCGGCCTGCCCCTGAATCCCGCGCTCAACGCGGCCGGTGGCGCGCTATCCACGTCGCAGTACTTCACCTATACGGGTATCGCCGCGGACGGCCAGCCCACCGGGCTCACTGCTATCGCGCCGGGCGTGCCGGTGTCGGCGAACAATAATTTCGGCCAGTTGCCGGATCCCGGGACCGTCGCGGCCAAGGGCATGAAGGCAGAGAACCAGGACGAGTACATCCTCGGTTTCACGAAGACGTTCGGGCCCGACTGGATCTACGGCGCGAAGCTCACCTATCGCAAGCTGCGCAATGCGATCGACGATTACTGCGATATCGACCGCATCGTCGCCAAGGGTCAGTCTCTGGGCCTGGACATCGACCCGGGCCAGACCAATAGCTGCTACCTGTTCAACCCGGGGCAGGCCAATACGTTCACCTTGCTCGACACGGCGGGTAACCATGTCGAAGTGCCGGTGAGCAACAAGGAGCTGGGTTTCCAGGGCCTGAAGCGCAAGTACTACAGCCTGGAGCTCCTGCTGGAGCATCCGTTCGATGGCAAGTGGTTCGCGCGGGCGAGCTACGTGTTCTCGCGGAGCTATGGCAATACCGAAGGGCAGCTTCGTTCCGACCTCAACCAGACCGCGGCGTCCACGAGCGAGGATTGGGACAACGCGCAGATCTTGGAGCATACCAACGGTCCGCAGAGCAACGACCACACGCACCAGTTCAAGGTGTTCGGCTATTGGCAGATCGCGCCGGAGTGGCTGGCCTCGGCGAACGTGAGCGTCGTCTCGGGTACGCCGAGGCATTGCCTCGGTTATTACGGCCCGGAACGGGCGGATCCGGCGGGTTACGAGGGGGATTACCACTTCTGCGATGGCTTGCCTTCGCCGCCGGGGACGCAAGGGCGCCTGCCGTGGATCCGCCAGATCGATCTCGGTGTCACCTGGCGGCCGTCGTTCGCGGATGGGAAGCTGGCCTTCAATGCCAACGTGTTCAACCTGCTTAACGAGCGCCGCGCGTTGCAGAAGTATCCGTACTCGGAAGTGGGGCCGGGGCTGCCGGAGCCTGCCTATGGTGTGATCACGGCGCGGCAGGATCCGCGGTTTGGGCGCCTGAGCGTGTCGTACGATTTCTGAGGATGCTTCGTGCAGGAGCCGCTATAAACGTAAGCGGGCGGGGCTGAGCATCGCCGCGGTGATGCCGGCGTCGCTCAGGTGCCCCGGCATCGGCCGGCCCAGGATCATCGAGGCGCAGGCTTCGGCCATCGCGGCGCTGGTCTGGATGCCGTAGCCGCCCTGGGCGGCGAGCCAGAAGAAGCCTGGGGCGTCGGGGGCGAAGCCGCCGACCAGATCGCCGTCGGCGACGAAGCTGCGCAAGCCGGCCCAAGTGCGCGAGGGGCGGCGTATGGTCATCGTCGTCGCTTCCTCGATGCGATGGATGCCCAGGGCGATGTCGTATTCCTCGGGCTGTACATCATGCGGATGCGTGGGATCGGCGTTGGCCGCCGATCCCAGCAGCAACCCGGCGTCCGGCTTGAAATAGAAGGTCTCGTCGATGTCGACCACGAACGGCCATGCCGAGGCATCGAGGCCGTCGGGCACGGCGAACGTAAAGGCCGAGCGGCGCCGCGGCTCGAGACCGATGCCGCGCACGTGAGCCAGCTCGGCGACGGTATCTGCCCACGCGCCAGCGGCATTCACCACGACGGGCGCGCGCCATTGTTCGTTGACGATCCAGTCGCTGCCTTCGCGACGTAGCGCGTGGACGCGCGTATCGAGATGCAGGGAGACGCCTTGCGCCTTGGCACCGCGCAGGAACCCCTGGTGCAATTCGTTGACATCGATGTCCGCGGAGTCGGGTTCGAAGAAGGCGACGTGGGCGGCGTCCGGGCGAAGCACTGGCACGCGTGCCGCCACTTGCGCAGCGTCGAGCAACGTGAGCGAAGGCGTGAAGCGACGTACCGCCTCGAATTCATCGCGTACGCGTTGTGCCTGCTCCACATTGCCGATGACAAGGGCGCCGCGACGCTGCAGGATCGGGTGCGCGGCGAAGCCGGCGGGCGGTCGCTCCAGGAAAGGGCGCGTGGCGCGGCTCAGTGCGCGCACCTGCGGGGAGCCATAGCTCTCGCTGAAATGCGCCGCCGAACGGCCGGTGGTGTGGAAGCCCGCGAACGATTCGCGCTCCAGCATCACGACGCGCGCATGCGGTGCGAGAAACCAGGCGACCGAAGCACCAGCGATGCCGGTGCCGATCACGATCACGTCGACGTTGTGCGCGTTCATGCCTTGTCCCTGGCGGATTGCGCGGCGACGACGCTGGTGGCGGCAAGGTCGGCCGTGACGTTACCCAGCGTGGCGAGGGTGTCGGGCAGTGTGTCCACCGCGAGCATGATGCCGAGAGGTCCGACAGGCAGGCCCATCGCCTGTGCGACGGGAACGTTCGTGGCGATGAAGGTCACCTGGCCGGGCAGGCCCACGGAACCCAGGCTGATGACCACGGCCAATGCGGCGCCTGCCGCCAGCTGGCCGACGCCGAGATCGATGCCGAACGCCCAGGCGATGAAACTCGCCGAGACGATGTACTGGACGGGGCTCGTGAGCCGGAACAGCGAGACCGCCATCGGCAGCACGAGCGAGGTGATCGCCGTGGGGTAGCCCAGTCGCCGGTCGGCGCTCTCGATCATTGCCGGCAACGAGGCGAGCGACGACTGGGTACTGGCCGCGACGACCTGTGCCGGTGCGATGGCTGCGGCGAAGCGAGCGAAGGGCTCGCGACCCCACGTGCGTGCCACGATCAGCATCAGCGCGGTGACCATGAGGTACACGATGCACTCCACCAGCACATAGACGCCCAGCGCGCCCAGCATGTGCAGGCCGGCGCGGGCGCACACCGAAAGGATCAGGGCGAAGACACCGAACGGCGCGACAAGCAGCACCCATCCCACGACGACGATCATCGCGTCGGATATCGCGCGGAAGAACTCCACCGCCAACGCACGACGTTCGGGTGGGATACGGGTGAGCGCGAAGCCGAGGAACATCGCGAAGACAACCAGAGGCAACATCGCGCTCTGCGCCGCGGCCATGACCGCGTTGGTCGGCACGATGCCCGCCAACCAGTCGGACCAGCCGATCGGGGCTGTCGCGGGAAGATGGCCGCTGGTGCCGCCCAGGGCGGCTGAAAGCGAATCGCTGCGCGGAAACAGGGTGAATAACGCGGGTGCCGCGATCGCCGCGACCACGGCGCCAAGGGAAAGTAGGACCAGGAACACGACGATGGCCCGACGCGCGATGCGCCCCGAGGCAGCGGCATCGGTAGCGGTGTTCGCACCGACCACCACCAGCGAGAGCACCAGCGGCACCACGGTCATCTGCAAGGCGCTCAGCCACAGCTTGCCCAGCGGCTGCACCGCATCCGCGACGTGTTCGGCCGACGCCGGCGCCCAGGTGGCAAGCGCGATGCCGGCCGCCGCGCCGAGCGCGAGGCCAAGAAGAATACGTTGGGTGGCGGTCATAGGGCCGGCAGGTTCCAGGCGTCGCGCAGGCGGGCGTATTCGGATGCGGGTAACAGCACGAACACGGGTTTCTTCGTCGGATCGAGCCAGCCGAGCAGGCGTTCCATGGTGTCGTCCGTCATGGCCGTGCATCCGGCGGTCGGTGAGGTGGGTGACTTCCAGAGATGGGCGAAAATGCAGCTGCCCGCACCCTTGCGTCCATCGGGATTGTGCTCGATGACGAAGCCGATGCGATAGGCATGATCGCCGTCGAAGTGCAGGTCGCGGCGCATCGGTTCGGTGGCACCGGCGACGGCCTTCGGGCCGACCTTCCTGGCGTCGACCACCTGGTTGTAATAGGGCGAGCTGTCCACGTCCACGCAATAGTCGGAGGCGGTGAGCCCACGATAGAGCAGCGCCGTGGGATTCGAATCCGCATAACCGAACGCTTCGCCGATGCGAAACACGCCAGCCGGGCTGCGCCCGTCACCTTCCTTTTTCACCGGACCGCCGCGCTCGGGCGGGTTCAGGCCGACGCCCCAGGCGCTGCCATGCTTGCCGATGGTGACGTCGGACGTCGGGCCCTCCTGCTTCCAGTGCGTACCTTCGCGGACATAGGCACGCAGCGTGCCGTGATCGATATCCCATCCCTCCGTCGTCACCACGATCATCTGCCGCGACACGGACCACGCGGCGGGTGGCTCGAAGGCGCCGACGGTCGCCGTGAGGAAGAAGGCCGCGAGGCCGAGCAGTCGGGTGAGCGTTCGGGGCGACGGCATGGTAGCGTTCCGGTCAGGGTTCGAGCATCTGCTGAATGCGATCGAGGTTCTGCACGAGGCGGGCATGACGCGCCTCGTCGCCCTCGCACAGATGGACGAAGAGGGTGTCGAGCAGCTGCTGCACGGTGGACTGGTAGATCAGCGATTGCACGTACGATGCATCGTCGTGCGCCGCGACGGCGAGCGCCATGTCGGCCAGGGCACGCACGGGATTGGACGTATGCCGCGTGATCGTCACGACGCGTCCGCGTTGTTCGCGGAAATAGCGGGCGATCTTCACCAGGGCGGGATGCTTGCCGTGCTCGGAGAAGACGATCAGCAGGTCACCCGGCGCGGACATCGATACCTGCGCCGCCATGCGGCTCACGTCGAAGTGGCGGATGGCCACGATGCCTAGCAACGAAAGCCGCACAGCGAAACCGCGGGCGTGCAGGTCGTCCTCGCCGAGGCCGATGAGGAAGACCTTGCCCGCCGATTCGATGGCGTCCACCACCTCGTGCATGGTGTCGGCGCTGTTGATGAGCCGCGTGGCTTCCTCGGCGCGCGCCTTGCGCTGCCATAGCGCGGCGCCGAGCGGATCGCCGCCGGGCCGTTCGGTCACCGGCATGGCGTCGCCGCCGTCCTCGGTGCGGCCGATGGCTTCGCCCACCGAGTACTTGAGGTCGGGATAGCCACGGAAGCCGAGCTTCTGCGTGAACTTCACGACGCTGGACTGGCTGATACCCAGCGCGTTCGCAAGTTGCTGCGAGGAATAGTCGCGCAGCAGCTGCGCGTTCTCCAGGATGAAGTCCGCGATACGCCGCTCCACCGCCGACATGCGGTCGCGCTCGGAGCGGATTTTCACCAGCGGCGACATGGCATCGTTCCTCAGAGCGGCTCGAGGCCGCGGATCTCGCGGATGCCAAGCCCGGGTGCGTCGCTCACGGAAATCTCCGATTCGTTGAAATTCACGCCGCCATCGACGGGGTCGTAAGCACACAGCGAGGGCCCGTCGAGATCCACCTTGGTGATCACGTCGGACTTGGCCACCGCCACGTGCACGGCGGCGGCGACACTGATGCTGGTCTCCAGCATGCAGCCAATCATGCACTCGATGCCATAGAGACCGGCGATGTCGGCGATGCGGATGGCGTTGGAGATGCCGCCGGTCTTCATCAGCTTGATGTTGATGATGTCGGCGGCGCGCATGCGGATGAGGTCCATGACCTCGGCCGGGCCGAACACGCTCTCGTCGGCCATGATCGGCGTGTGCACGCGCTCGGTCACGTAGCGCATGCCTTCCAGGTCGCGCGCCTTGACCGGCTGTTCCACCAGCTCCAGGCGAACGCCGGCGTCTTCCAGCGTGTGCAGGGCGTAGACGGCTTCCTTCGCGGTCCAGCCCTGGTTGGCGTCCAGGCGGAGCAGGGCGCGGTCTTCCACGGCGGCATAGATCGCGCGCACGCGCTCGATGTCCACGCCGATGTCCTTGCCCACCTTGATCTTCAACGACTCGAAGCCGCGTTCCACGGCGGCGACGGAGTCCGCCACCATCTTGTCGATGTAATCGACGCTGATGGTGATGTCCGTGGTGATCACCGGGTCGCCACCGCCGAGCAGTTTATACAGCGGCGCGCCATACAACTGGCCCCAGAGATCGTAGACGGCGATTTCCACCGCGGCCTTGGCGCTGGTGTTCTTCTCCATCGTGCCCTGGATCAGCTTGGTGATCCGGTTGAGGTCGGCGATGTCCTCGCCGATCAGTCGTGGCGCGATGTAATGCCGGATGGCGTCGACGATGGAGCCGTGCGTGTCGCCGGTGATGACGGCGGTCGCCGGTGCTTCGCCATAGCCGATCTGACCGTAATCGGTATGGACCATGACGACGATGTCTTCGACCTTGTCGACCGTGCGAAGGGCCGTCTTGAAGGGAGTCTTCAGCGGCACGCGGAGCATGCCGAAGCTGATGTCGGTGATCTTCATGGAATCTCGCCTGGCGGAATTAGCGGATGCGCACGATGCTGGTCATGCGGTCGACGAAGGTCTTGTCGTCGCTGAACATCATGGGCAGGAGCGGGGTCACCGATACCTCGTTGAGCTTGATGCGGCGAAGGCTGCCGTCGGCCTGCTTGTAGCTCATGCCGCCCACGTCGTGGATGACATAAGGCTGGCCGTCGATCTTGCCGATCACCATCATCACGTGGCCGGGGATGTACACGAGGTCACCGACCTCGAGCGCCATCGCCGCCTTCACGCGCGCGTCGTGGCTGTCCTTGTCTGTGTAGACGGTATGCGTGAGGCCGGGGCTGATGCTCTGGTCGCGCGTATTGCGCGGCATCTGCACGCCCATGCTGCGGTAGACATCGGAGACGAACCCACTGCAATCGCGACCGTTATAGGCGTGGCCCCAACCGTAGCGTTCGCCCAGGAACTTGAATGCCTGGCGCACGATGTTCGCGCGCGTCAGCGGCAGGTAGTCCGCCGAAGAATCCTGGTTGCGCTGGAGCAGGGCGGGGTGGAAGGACAGCGCGCCCTGCGCATCGCGCACGGGCAGGCTCAGTACCCACGAGGTGTACGGGCTCTGGCCGTTCACCGGCTGGTCCGGCGGCAACGAGGTATCCAGGGGCACGCGCGTGCCCATGTCCAGCTGCAACTCGGAGACGGCAGGCGCCTCGGGCGTATAAACCGTCATCGGCTTGGCGCCGGTGACGATGCGGTATGGCGTGGCGTCCACGTGGGCGAAGACGGCGCTGGCGTCGCCATAGGCCACGTCATCGGCGTGCATCCACGCGGCATAGCGCGGGCTCACGACGAATACCCACTTGCCGTCGTGGCTCGTATGCACGACGACGAGCGGATCGCCGGGGAACAGCGTGCTCTCCTGGAAGCGGTCGATATCGGTGTCACCGGCATGGCTGAACACGCGGAGGTCGGTGGGGTAGCCACGCAGGGCGGCGCGGCGCACGGCCATGCCGTAACGTGGTGTCACCTGGGCCGGAATGGCCGCCAGCGCCGCGTTATCCATGACGGCGTCGATCGACGCGGTGGTGACCGACTTGCCATCGACGTCGAACAAGGCCTTGGCAGGTCGGGAGGTCAGTTTCTCGATCCAGCCCTTGACCTGGTCACGAGGCAGCGACGCCGGCAGGTGACGGATGTCGTGCATGGACGGATCCAGCCGGGCGACACGTTCGTTGAGCGTGGCGATGGCGGCGGTGTCGAGCACGACCTTGTTCGCGTCCGGCAGTTGCGCGACCCAGAACTCAGGCGACAACTGTGCGTCGGTGATGCCGAGGATGCCCGAGGGCGGCACGGTCATGTCGCGCGCGGCGGCCGCTCCGTCGAGGGATAGTGCAAGCAGCGCGGCAAGCAAGGTGTGGCGAAGCGTAGTCATAGCGAGATCCTTGGTCAGGAAGCCAACGCCGAAAGCACCGTGGCGACGACGAGACCGAAACCAGTCCCGAGGATATAACCGAGCAGCGCAAGCAGGATGCCCACGGGCACCAGCGAGCGTGAATAGGTGGCGGCCAGCACCGGCGTGGCCGCCACGCCGCCGATATGCGCGAGCGACGAGATGCCACAGAGATACAGGTCGAAATGAAAGACGCGCGCGGCGAGGCAGAGCAACACGGCGTGTATCGCGATCACCGTGACGCCGGCCAGCAGGTAAAGGGGCGCGGCGGCGATACCGGCGAAGCTGCTCTGCGATGCCAGCACGGCCACGACGGAAATCAGCAGCGCGCTCGACACCGCCTGCGCACCCGGCAGGCGTGCCAGTGGCGTGTGTGCCACGACCAGTCCGGCACCGGTCGCGAGCAGGATGGTCCAAGTGGTGGCCGATACCATGCTGCCCACGGGCAATGTCGCGCCGAATACGGCGGACAACGCCGCCACGAGCAACGCGAGGCCAAGCCACAACAACACGCTGTCCGGCGTGGCCGGTGCGCGCGGCGCGGCCTCCGCCACGGTCAGGTCGGCGCTCGATACGGCACGTGTCCAACGATTGAAGGCGGGCGCGAGCGGTGCCGCCGCGAACAGAACCACGACCCACATGGAATAGCAGAGCGCGTCGGTGAGGAGAGTGGTCGCCAGCGACGTGTCCGACATGCCCACGGCCTGCTTCACCGCGATCATGTTTGCCGTACCACCGACCCAGCTTCCCGACAACGATGCGAGCGGCATCCAGCCGTTACCGGGCATCCAGTGGCGGAAGATCAGGTAGGCGACGACGAAGGCGATGAACAGGCTGATCGACGTGCAGACGAAAACACCGAGCACGCGCGGTCCCAGCGCCAGGATGGCGCGCAGGTCGCAGTTGATCATCAGCAGGAAGAGCAGGGCGGGCACCAGCCGCGCCACCAGCATGTTCTGCGCCGCATGGATCTCTTCCGAGGCCGACCAGAATCCGGCGACGGATAGCGCGGTGACCGTAAGG
>DATNJP010000445.1:0-5294 GCA_035603855.1 Luteibacter sp.
GGACTTCGCGCGCTTCGTCGAGGCCACGGGCTACGTGACCTTCGCCGAGATCGCACCGCGTGCGGAGGATTATCCCGGTGCACTTCCGGACATGCTGAGGCCGGGCTCGCTGGTCTTCGTGAAGCCCACGGGACCGGTGCAGATGCGCATCGAGAACTGGTGGCGTTTCGTCTTCGGCGCCGACTGGCGCCATCCCACCGGACCAGAGAGTGACATCGACGGCCTGGCGGATCATCCCGTCGTCCACATCGCCGCCCGTGACGCGGAAGCGTACGCGGCCTGGGCGGGTAAACGCCTGCCGACCGAAGCCGAGTGGGAGTTCGCCGCACGCGGCGGGCTCGACCAGTCCGAGTACGCCTGGGGCGATTTCCTCGCGCCGGGCGGCCGGATGCTGGCCAACTACTGGCAGGGGCGCTTCCCCTATGAGAACACCGCCGAGGACGGCTATGAACGCACTTCGCCCGTGGGCACCTTCCCGGCGAACCCGTTCGGCCTCGTCGACATGATCGGCAACACCTGGGAATGGACGTCGGACTGGTACCAGGCGCGCCACGAGGCGGAAGTGCAGAAGGCGTGCTGTGTTCCCGCGAATCCCCGCGGCGGCAGCGAAGCCCAAAGCCACGACGTCCGCGCGGCAGGACTACCCATTCCGCGCCGCGTGCTCAAGGGCGGCTCACACCTGTGCGCTCCGAACTACTGCCAGCGCTACCGCCCGGCAGCCCGCTATCCCCATCCGGTCGATACCTCGACCAGCCATATCGGCTTCCGCTGCGTGGCCGACGGCGAATCACCACCGGAGCGCCGCTCATGAGTCTGTTCGCACTGTTGCAGGATGCCGCGGACGTGGTCCGCCAGACGCCTCTCCTGAACCTCGGCCAGGTGTTCACGCTGTTGTTCGTGGTGATGGGGCCGCCCCTGAAGACGCCGGCGGTGTACTACGCGCGCATGCAGGCTTTCGACGCCGCGACGCGGCGGACCCTGGCCTGGAAGACCTTCATCCTCGCGACGGTCGCCGTGCTGATCGGGGGATTTCTCGGCGTCGCCCTGCAGCACAACTGGCAGATATCGCTGCAGGCGATGCTCATCGCCGGAGGCCTCATCTTCCTGCTGGTGTCCCTGCGCACCGTGCTCGAACAGTACGCGGGAGCGGAGGCACCACACAGGGTCCCCGAAGGCACCGTGCCGCCCAAGCCGCACGTGCCCAGCGCCTTCGAACTGGCGGTGCCGATGATCGTGACGCCTTATGGCCTGGCCGGGCTCATCCTGCTTCTGTCGTCGAGTCACAGCACCGAGCGCACGGTGGGCATCCTCGTCATGTTGCTCATCGTGATGCTGCTGCATCTGCTCGCGATGCTGTTCGCCGGGCCGATCATGCGCGGCATCGGCCCACTGCCATTCAAGCTGTTCGGCACGGTCATCGGCTCCCTCACGGTGGCCCTGTCCATCCAGATGCTGATCCTGGGCCTGGCAGGGCCATTGCCTGCGCCGTGAGGACGGCGAATCGGATCCAGCGATCGTCAGTGTCGCTTCGGAAACAAGGTCATGTGGACGTTCTCGTGTTCGTCGCCCTCTGCCTGGAATGTTGCCTCGTCCACGTGGTAGATGATTTTTGGTGCCGTTGCCGTACCGGACGTGCCTTTGATGACCTGCGCACTGCCGGTCAGAACGGCAAGTCCGGCGGTCAGGTCATAATCGATGCGGTCAGCATCGGCCTTCATCCATTCGCCTTTATCATCCTGTTGCTCGACATGCGCCTTCCGGCCAGTGACGACGACCCTCGTGACATGCGAATCGGCACCTGAATACAACTCGGCGAGGTCGCCGGTCACGAGAATCGTCCCTTGGGCAATCCGGACGTTGCCGGTCACGACGGACTTCGTGTTGGGCCCGTTGATGACCGACGTGGACGAACCTGAAACCTGCACCTCTTGGGTGCGGTCGTTTGACCTCGCTACAGCAACGCCAGTGAGCGCAGCAGAACAAACAAACACGGTCACGAGAAAACGGAACGTAAGAGTCAAGGCATACCTTCCAGTGGTGTCTGGCGCCGAACTTACGATCCTATCAGGTCCATCTTGCCGAGGTGGAACGTGACCTTGTCAATCGTGCCGGTGTACGTGAAGGGCAGGGTATACGTGAAGTCGATCGGGGAGCCCACGTCCATGCCGATGTCGAGGCCTTCGCCGAGGGAGAACTGGATGGGAATGGTGCGTTCGACCCGGCCGCCGGCCACCTTCTTTCCGTTGGCGGAGAGGCTGAATTCGCCGCCCTTGCCCATGCCGCCACCGTCGTAACGGAATTCCACCACCAGCGTCGTCTTGCCCGCGGGCAACGCGGTGCCGGCGGTGAACGTGGTCCGTTCGATGCTCAGGAAGTTGTAGACGAAGGTGGGCTTGCCGTCGCGAAGATACAGACCGTAACCGCCCTCGAGTCCGCCGTGGGTCACGATCATGCCGTTTGCGTTCTTCGCGGGGACATCGATCTCGGCGGTGATGGTCCACGAGCGGTTGCACATGCGTGGGGATGCGCCATCGGGAAGGCCGATGGTGCCGGGGTAGTAGGTGATCTCGGTGCGGTGCCCGATCAGGCTCGGGCGGCCCATCAGTTCGGCATTCATGCGGATGCTGCCGCGCCAGTCCAGCGGCAGGACGTTGTACTTGGCGGCCTCGACCCACCACAGGTCCTGCAGTTCGCGCAGCTTGTCCGGATGGCTGGCGGCGAGGTCATTGGCCTGGGTGAAGTCTTCCTCGACGTTGTAGAGCTCCCACGGCGCCTTGTCGGGATCCCAGTCCTGCCGGTTCGGATCCCACGGAATGAACGAGGGTTGCGACGCCATCCAGCCCTCGTGGTACATGCCACGGTTGCAGCCGAGCTCGAAATACTGGGTTCGCCGTATGGGTGCGGCCTTGGCGTCGTCAAGCACGGCGGCGAAACTCTTGCCCTCGATCGGCTTCTGGTGGATACCATTGAGTTCGCTGGGCGCCGTGATGCCGCAGAGCTCGTAGAGCGTCGGAACGATGTCGATCGTATGCAGGAACTGGTCGCGCAGGCCGCCCTTGTCCTGGATGCGGGCCGGCCACGAGATGATCATGGGGTTGCGCGTGCCGCCGAAGTGGCTGGCCACCTGCTTGGTCCACTGGAAGGGCGTGTTCATCGCATGCGCCCAGGCGGAAGGGAAGTGGTTGAAGTGTTTCGGGCCGCCGAGTTCGTCGATGACCTTGATGTTGTCTTCCCACTTCTCCGAGAAGCCGTTGAAATAGAGGTTCTCGCAGAGCGATCCCTCGATGCCGCCTTCGGCACTCGAGCCGTTGTCCCCGGCGATGTAGATGATCAGGGTGTTGTCGGCACCGGGCAGTGACTTGCAGGCTTCCACCACGCGGCCCATCTCGTGGTCGCAGTGCGCGCCGTAGCCGGCGAAGACTTCCATCATTCGCGCATAGAGGCGCTGCTGGTCGGCATTGAGCGAGTCCCACGCCGGCAATCCCTTGGACCGGGTGGTGAGCTTGGCATCGCGCGGAACCACACCGAGTGCTTTTTGCCGTTGGAGCGTCGCCTCGCGGTAGCTGTCCCAGCCCTTGTCGAACTTGCCCTTGAACTTGTCGATCCACTCCTGCGGCGTGTGGTGCGGTGCGTGCGTGGCGCCCGTGGCGACGTAGAGGAAGTACGGTCGCTCCGGGGCGATGCTGCGCGCCTGGCGAACCCAAGCGATGGCCTTGTCGGCGAGGTCGGTGGTGAGGTGGTAATCGGGATCGGTGGACGCAGGCACCAGGTCGCGGTTCTGGTAAAGAATGGGATTCCAGTGGTTCATGTCGCCACCGTTGAACCCGTAGAAGTAGTCGAAGCCCAGGCCGTTTGCCCAGCGGTCGAAGGGGCCCGCGGCGCTGGTTTCCCACGTGGGGGTGTTGTGGTTCTTGCCGACCCACGCAGTCATGTACCCGTTCTGCCGCAGCACTTCGCCGACCGTGCCGCAGCTGCGCGGGAGGATGCAGGTGTAGCCGTCGTAACCGGTCGCCAGTTCAGTGATACCGGCGAACGACGTGGAATGGTGGTTGCGCCCGGTGATGAGGGCGGCACGCGTGGGGCTGCATAGTGCCGTGGTGTGGAAACGGTTGAAGCGCAGCCCTTCGGTGGCCAGCTGGTCCATGGTCGGTGAGGGCACGCCGCCGCCGAACGTGCTGAATTGCCCGAAACCCGCATCGTCGATCAGCACCAGCAGGATATTGGGTGCGCCTTCGGGCGCCGCGACGGGCTGGGGAAACTGCGCCGGGTCCGAATCCAGGTAGGTGCGCCCGATTTCGCCGGGAAAGTGAAAATCCGGCCGCGGCAGGACGTCGGGTGTGCCGGCGCGCGCGGGTGATTCGGGTTTCTTCTTCGTGGCCATGCGGGGTTCCTCGGGCGACATGCATTCGGCTCGAAGGTGAACCCGGCGGACGGATGGCGCCACCGTAGTTACGCGTGCGGCTAGTGCGTAGAACTTCGGGGTGGCGCTTGCGGGGTGTCCGAGAGGTGCCAGAACAGGGCGCGGTCGAACGGCGACCACGCGGGCACGCGCACGCCGGCGGCCGACAAGGCGTTGCGCGTCCACTGGTTGCAGGTGACGAAAAGGCTGTATCGCCCGTGGGCCTCGTAAAAGGCGTCGTCGTCCGCGTAATGATGGCCGGGTATCACCTTCGCGCCACCGCTGGCCTGGAGTGGCACGCTGGCCCGCACGTAGTCGACAAGACGGGAGTAGGCGTCGGGCGTGATCAGCATCGGGGCGGCGTCGCGACCGGGCACCGGGGCCGGTCCATATTCGACGTGCATCACCGCGCCGTCGGTGCCACTCAACGCATGGATCGCCGTGGATGCCGTGAGGTCGGACCAGGCCGGGGTGTAGAGAAAGAACTCGCGGTCACCCCATCCCACCGTGACGTAGTCACCCCGGCCGTCGCGCATGTCCGTGCGAGGGAATACGCCGGTCCAGTCGATCGTGGACGTCCGCGCGGGCATCGCGATGCCGGCATGCACGCCGTTGGTCGTGAGCCACACGGCGATGCCGTCGGCGTGTGCAGGGCGCCAGTCACGGTTGATGGGCACGAGGCCGAGGACGAGCGCCGCGAACGCATAGAGCAGGGGTGGCGCGACGATGACCGTGACTAAGCTGAGCGCCCACCGCCATGTGTATCGAGGATGTTTCAAAGGCGCCTCTCCATGTTGCGTTCTTGTCGATACTGCCTAAGCAGAACTACTGCATTCCGGCGACGGGGACGAGGCTACCATTCGGCCGGTTGACCCGTCAGCGATTCGCCAGGAGA
>DATNJP010000446.1:0-5213 GCA_035603855.1 Luteibacter sp.
GGCGGTAGCCGCCCTCCCTTCCGGGTCGCCGGAGGCGTGGCCCCGAGGGTGACCCCCGCCGGCTCTTGCGACGCCCCCAACCCCCTCACACCGGCATGTATTCCTCGGCCAGCACCTTCGCCGGTTCCTGCAGGAAGTTGCCCTGGATGAAGTCGACGCCACAGGCGAACAGCAGCGACGTGCTGACGGCGTCCTCGACCCATTCCGCCACGGTCTGCTTGCCGGAGGCGTGGCCTTCCTTGCAGATCTCGGCGATCTTCTTCTGGTTTTCCGGATGCTGCGGAAGGTCGGTCATGAAGCTGCGGTCGATCTTCAGGAAATCGGCCTCGACGTGATTGAGCATCTGGAACGAGTTCAGGCCCGAGCCGAACTGCTCGATGGCGAAGCCGCCACCCGCCTTGCGCCAGCCGGCCACGAACTCCTGCGTCGGGCGCAGGCTCGTGAGCACCTTCGATTCGGGCATCTCGATGACCAGCGTGCTGCGGCGCAGGTTCGCGGACTCGAGGCGGCGCGTGAGCCACGGGAGCAGGTCCGGGTCTTCCAGCGATTGCAGCGTCATCTTCACGAAGTAGGTGGTCGTGAGGCCGTCGTTCTCGCGGTGGGCGAGGGCGTCGATGGCATGGCCGAGCACCCAGCGGTCGATCGCCGGGAGCAGGCCATTTCGTTCGGCCACGGGGAAGAAGTACGAGGGCAGCACGTCGCCCTTCGGGCCGCGCATGCGCACCAGGATCTCGTAGAACTCGCCGGCGGCGTCCTGCAGGCTGATGATCTGCTGGTGATAGAGGCGCAGGCCGTCCTGGGCGAGCGCCTCGCGCACAAGGTCCAGCCAGTACTGCTCGCGCTCGGCGTCAGCCTTCTCGCGCGCGCTGGGGTCGTGCAACTCCACGCGGTTGCCACCCTGGTTCTGGGCGGCGCGCAGCGAGGCGCTGGCTTGCTCGAGCACCGTCTCGCTGTTTGCATTCTTCTCGGCGAGCAGCGTGCCGCCGATCGTCACGGTGACAGTCAGCGAACGCGAACCGGCATCGAAGATGGTCTCGGCGATCGTGGTGCGCAGGCGCTCGGCGAGGGCCGCGTGCTCCAGGTCGCCACGCGGGCCGAGCACGAGGCCAAGGGTGTGGTCGCCCAGTACACCGGCGACATCCTCGTCATCGATCGATTCATTGACCTTCGCGGCGATCGCCGCTAGCAGATGGTCGGCGTTGCCGATGCCCGCGCTGGCGACGATGTCCTTCCAGTTGTCGGGCTCGAGCAGGATCACCGCCTGGCCGGCGCGCCCCGTCGCCGCGGCGGCCACGGCTTCGTCGATGTGCGAGAGGGTGCGTGCGCGGTTGAACAGGCCGGTAACGGGGTCGCGTTGCAGCTGCGCGACGAGGGCCGCGTCGACGGTCTGCTGGCGGAACACGATCTGCAGGCAGGATTCGCCTTCGAAGGTCGCATGGGCGAATTCGACCATGGCCTTGAAAGTGCCGCCGTCGTCGCGGCGGGCGAGCAATTCCATAGGCGCCGGTATTTTCTCGCCCTTGGAGAGCCCGCGCAGGATGGACTTGAAGTCGTCGGCATGCGTGCCGGCGATCAGGTCGAGGATGGGCAGGCCGATGATGTCGTCGAACTCGGCGAAGCCGAAGGCTTCCAGGTAGGCCTGGTTCACGCGTACGTGCATGCCTTCGTGGACATAGGCAATGGCGTCGCGCGAGGAATCGAGCAGGGCGTCGCAGCGGCGTTCCGTCTCGCGCAGCGAGGTTTCCAGCCGGCGTACCTGTCGCCGCGTGAACAGCGCGCCGAACTCGCGCTGGACCACCGCCAGCAACTGGTCGGGGTGCTTGCGCAGCGCCACGCCGCGCGCGCCGCTGGCGTAGAGATCGGCGATGGCGTCATCGTCGAGGCTGTCCACCACGGCGACCAGGGAAAGATCGCGGCCGCTGGCATCGAGCTGGCGCATCACCGCCGTGGCGTCGATACCGGGCACGCCGGGGCTCATCAGCACAAGGTCCGGGACGATTTCGTCGAGCGCAGCCTGGATTTCGTCCGCGTTCGTCGCGCGGGCGGGACGCACGGCGATGCCGCCGTTGCGCAAAACATTGATCAAGAGCTCGGCATCTTCCACCGAGTTCTCGATGAAGAGGATCCTGATGACGTTGTCGTGTTTCATGCCGTTC
This sequence comes from Luteibacter sp., assembly GCA_035603855.1. Lineage (GTDB taxonomy): Bacteria > Pseudomonadota > Gammaproteobacteria > Xanthomonadales > Rhodanobacteraceae > Luteibacter. Next base: position 2,157 of record DATNJP010000446.1, read on the forward strand.
CGAATTGCCGCTTACCCACCCGCGAACCGGCTTGCCGGATCGCTCCCCCTATAGCGCGGTCCGGACAGGTCATGCTGACCGGATGTCGCCCATACTAACGCGCGAAATCGGCAATGGGACGCTTCGAGGCGTCGCCCTGCAATTCACGCACGAGTTTCGGCACGAGGTAGCCGGGCAGGCGGGCGCGCAGGGCGTCCACCAATGCCAGGGCCCGCCGGTCGTCCACTTCGAAATGGGCGGCGCCCTGGACCTTGTCGAGCTGGTGCAGGTAGTAGGGCAGCACGCCGGCCGCGAAGGAGCGTTCACACAGGGCGGCCAGCGCCTCCACGTCGTCGTTCACGCCTCGCAGCAGCACCGACTGGTTCAACAGGGTGGCCCCGGCCTCACGCAGCCGCGCACAGGCGGCGTCCACCGCGGCGTCGAACTCATTGGCGTGGTTCGCATGCAGCACCACCACCTTCTGCAGGGGCAGCGCGGCCAGCCAGTCCGTGAAGGCCTGGTCGATCCGCTCGGGCAGCACCACGGGCAGCCGCGTATGGATGCGCAGGCGGATCACGTGGGGCAGGTCGGCCAGGCCCCGGGTCAGTTCCTCGAGCTTGTGCGTGGCCAGCGAAAGCGGGTCGCCGCCGGAAAGGATCAGCTCACGAATGGACGTGTCGGCCCGCACCACGGCCAGCGCCTCGCGCCACTGCGCCGCCGCCGCGATGTCTTCCCCATAGGGAAAATGCCGGCGGAAGCAGTAACGGCAATTCACCGCGCAACTGCCGCTGGCGATGAGGAGGGCGCGACCGTCGTACTTGTGCAGGACCCCGTGCCCGGCGCGCGAGGCCATGTCGCCGACGGCGTCGATCGTGAACCCCTCGGCTTCCTCGTGCTCGAGCGCGCGGGGCAGCACCTGCAGCAGCAGCGGATCGGCCGGGTCGCCCTGGCGCATGCGGGCCACGAAACCTCGCGGCACGCGCAGCGGGAAGCCCGCGTCGTCCGGTGGCAGCAGGTCTGTCCGGTGGGCCAGGCCGACGGCGGCCAGGAGTTCCCGGGCGTCGGTGATGGCGTCCCGCCAGAGCTCGCGCCAGCCTGGGGCGGGCGACGATAGGCGGGAAGTGGGGCTTGCGGTTATCATTATGGACCTTGGATCGGGCCCAGGAGCCCGTGACAGACCCTATTTTAGCCGCCCAACGGGGCGGATTTAACTCTGGAGCAGAAAGCGCATGGCGACCCTTGGCCTCAATGATGTCAAAACGGGCAAGAAGATCCTTCACAACGGCGATCCGTGGATCATCACCGAAGCCGACTTCATCAAGCCGGGTAAGGGTCAGGCGTTCACGCGCATCCGCATCCGCAACCTGAAGGACGGCCGCACCACCGAGCAGACGCTGAAGTCCAGCGACTCCTTCGAGGAAGCCGACGTCGTCGATACCGACGCCCAGCTCTCGTACATCGAGGGCAACGGCGACGAGCGCAAGTGGATCTTCATGCACATGGAGACCTTCGAGCAGCACACCGCCACCCTGGCCGCCATGGGCGATGCCTGGAAGTGGCTGAAGGGTGAAGAGGAGTGCGTCGTCACCCTGTTCAACGGCAACATCGTGGCCGTGACCCCGCCGAAGTTCGTCGACCTGAAGATCGTCGAGACCGACCCGGGCGTCCGTGGCGACACCTCGGGCGGCGGCGGCAAGCCGGCCACGCTCGAAACCGGTGCCGTCGTGCGCGTGCCGCTGTTCGTCAACCAGGACGAACTGATCAAGGTCGATACCCGCACCGGCGAGTACGACAGCCGCGTCAAGTAAGGCCACCAGCGTTTGTCTGGATTCGCGGCACGGCGGCCCACGAGGGCGCCGTGCCGTTTTTACATGAGGCTCCCGTTTCCCCACCGAGGCCCCGAATGACTGCCAGCCCTGTTGAAATCGACCTCCTCATCGAGGCGCGCTGGGTCGTACCCGTCGAGCCCCACGCCGTGGTCCTCGACGACCATGCGGTCGCCGTGCACAGCGGCGAGATCGTGGCCGTATTGCCGATTGCCGATGCCCGCGCCGCCTATGCCCCGCGCGAGCGGGTCGAGTTGCCGGAGCATGCGCTGATCCCGGGCCTGATCAATGCGCACACGCATAACCCGATGACGCTCCTTCGAGGCCTGGCGGACGATCTGCCGCTGATGACCTGGTTGCAGGATCACATCTGGCCGGCCGAGGGCCGCGTGATGGGCCCCGATTTCATTCGGGACGGCGTGGAACTGGCCGTGGCGGAAATGATTCGCGGCGGCACCACCTGTGCCAACGAAAACTACTTTTTCCCGGACGTGATCGCGGCGACCTATCGCAAGATGGGTTTCCGCGCCGTCATCGGCCTGCCCGTCATCGATTTCCCGACGGCCTGGGCGAAGACGTCGGACGAATATTTCAGCCGCGCCATCGAAGTGCACGATGCACTGCAGGGCGAACCGCTGCTCACGACGGCCTTCGTTCCGCACGCGCCGTACACCGTGTCGGACGAGAATTTCGAGCGCATCCGCGTGCTCTCCGACCAGCTCGACATCCCCGTCCACCTGCACACGCACGAGACGGCGCACGAAGTGGAAGAGGCGGTGGCGAAGGACGGCATGCGTCCGTTCGCGCGCCTGCAGAAACTCGGCATCGTCAACGAGCGCCTGGTGGCCGTGCACATGACCCAGCTGACCGACGGCGAGATCGCCGCCTGCGCCGTGGCCGGCGTCTCCGTCGTGCATTGCCCCGAGTCGAACCTGAAGCTCGCCTCGGGCTTCTGTCCCGCGGAAAAGCTGCGCGCCGCGGGTGTCAACGTCTGCATCGGCACGGACGGTTGCGCGTCGAACAATGACCTGGACATGTTTGGCGAGATGCGCACCGCGGCACTGCTGGCCAAGGCCGTCGCCGGTGACGCCGCCGCCTTCGACGCTGCGTACGCGTTGCGGGCCGCCACGCTCAATGGCGCAAACGCCATCGGGCTGGGCGAGCGTGTCGGTTCGATCGAACCTGGCAAGCGCGCGGATCTCACCGCGGTGCGTCTCGACGCGCTGGAAACCCAGCCGCTTTACCATGTGGC
>DATNJP010000447.1:0-2781 GCA_035603855.1 Luteibacter sp.
TATCGCCTGCTCTATCCGCTGCTGGCTCCTTTCCTGCCTGTTTTCCGCGCATGGAAGCCCCATTCCGTCGCCACGACCGAAAGCATTGGGCGTGCACTGCTGGTGCTTGCGCGGCAGGGCGCGGGCAAGACGATCCTGGAAACCGCCGACATCGAGGAGGCCGCGCGCCAGTTCCGTTAGGAGCTTCACACTCGGGATCGGGCCGGCCGTAACATGCCGGCCATGATCCTCAACTTCCCCGCGGGTCCGCCGATATGACTATTGTGTTGCAGGCGGGGGGAAAAGGCGCCATGAAAGCTTTCGTCGCCGCGGCATCCGTCGTCCTGGCCCACGCGATCGCCGTGGCGGCCCTGCCCGCACCGGGCATGGCCATCTCCTATGCGTTCTTCTTTTCCGTCGCCGCCCTGGCGCTGGCTAGTGTCGTGCTGGCCTGGCGGCGCTCGGGCACGCCGAGGGACAGGCGCTGGTGGCTGCTGTTCGCCAGCCTCGTGTTGTGGGTCGTCGGTATGTCGCTGTCGGCCCGGCAGAACTATGTGCTGGAGAATTCCAATCCCGCGCCCGGCGACAGCATGTTCTTCTACATCCTGTACGTCCTGCCGGTACTTGTCGCCGTCTCGTCGGCGCCCGTGGCGGCGCGCAAGAAATGGGCGGCGGCCATCGACCTGGTCCTGGCGACGCTGCTCGGCGTGCTCTTCTATGTACGCACGTTCTCCATCGTCTCGATGGAGGGCGCGATGGGAACGCAGCAGGCGGTGGATGTCGCCTACATGCTGGACTTCGAGAACGCCTGCCTGGCGATCGCCGCGTCACTGCGCTACCTCGCCACGGACCGCGCCGAAGATCACTTCTTCTTCCGTGGGGTGACGGCCTTCTTCGTCACCTATGCGATCGCCGGATTCTTCTACAACCACTACGTGGCGCTGGCCGGTCACCCCGAGTTCGGCACCTCGTCGTGGGACGCCTTGCTCGACCTGCCCTTCCTCGCGCTCTTCGTCGCCGCCGTGGCACCCCAGCCCAGGCGGCACTGGCATCCGCCGGTGTACCTCGTGCGTTTCGTGCAGAGCGCCAGCCCCACCTTCCTCGCCATGAGCGTGCTCGGCTTCGGGCTCATGGTGATTCCCGGATATCCCACGCTGGGCATCATCGGCGCCATCGCCGCCGTGATCGGCATCGGCTTGCGCGGCACGCTCGCCCAGGTGGATCTCGTGGAGGAGGAGTATCGCCTCGTTCGCAGCCGCGATGAACTGGAGGGCCTGGTCTTCGTCGACAGCCTCACCGGCCTCGCCAACCGCCGCGCGCTCGATGAGCGCCTGCTTCGCGAGTGGCACCGGCCCGGACAGCACGAACCCATCGCGCTCCTGATGATCGACGTCGACTTCTTCAAGGAATACAACGACCGCTACGGCCACCTCGCCGGTGACGACTGCCTGCGGACCCTCGCCACCGGCCTGGTCGGCCGCGGTGTGCGTGCCGGCGATTTCATCGCCCGGTTCGGCGGCGAGGAGTTCGCCGTCATCGCTCCCGCGACGAGCCTGGCGGATGCGCTCGCGCTGGCCGAGGACCTGCGCGCGCAGGTGCAGGCGCTGTCGGTCGTCCATCCGCTCAGTCCATTCGGCGTGCTCACCATCAGCATCGGTGTCGCGAACGTGCCGGTGAGCGACGAGGGTGGACCGCTGGACCTGCTCAACGCGGCCGACCGGGCGCTCTATCGCGCCAAGCAATCGGGGCGAAACCGCGTGGCCTGCGCGGACGAACCGCGCGTGGACAGCTTCCGCCGGAACGAGTCGCGACAGATCGGTTAACCCCTTTTGGCACCTGCCTGCGTTTCACCATCATGTCCCCCACGAGGTCATGCACGATGAACACGCTGCGCGTCACGCTCCCCCTGCTCTTCGCCGGCCTGGTGGTCGCCGCCGGATCCGCCGCACCGCTCGGTGCCTCAGCCTCCCAACGTGCGCCGCAGCCGCTGCCGGAAGGCGGCGCCGACTGCCAGGCATCGGCTCCCATCCCGCACTACCGGGTGCATCCGGTGTCGTCCGCACCCATCCCGGTTGCCGCGCCCGCCCCCATGGCGCCGCCTCCCAAGCCCTCGCCCGTCGTCGCCCAGGCGCAGATGGCCTCGAAGAACGCCGCACCGCAAGCGCTGGAGGCCATGACCGTCGCGGGATACATGCCCCGTATCGCACCTCCTTATGCAGCCGAGGACCGCGACAACTACGCGCATCGCGAAGCGAACGCCGTGCACCTCGCCGCGACCGACCCTGTTTCCACGTTCAGCATCGATGTCGACACCGGCTCATACACGAACGTGCGGCACATGCTAAACGAAGGACGCCTGCCGCCCGGTGACGCCGTGCGCAGCGAGGAATTCATCAACTATTTCGACTACGGCTACGCGACGCCCGAGACGCGCACGCGCCCCTTCAGCATCACGACGGAACTCGCGCCCGCGCCATGGAACGCCGATCGCCAGGTGCTGCTCGTCGGCATCCAGGGTTACAAGGTGCCACCGAGCGAGATCCCGGCCGCCAACCTGGTCTTCCTCGTCGACGTATCCGGTTCCATGGCCGAAGAGGACAAGCTGCCCTTGCTGAAGGCGTCGCTTAAGCAGATCGTTCCGAAGCTGCGTGCGCAGGACCGCATCTCCCTGGTGACCTATGCCGGCGCCACCTGCGTGGCGCTTCGTTCGACGCCAGGCGACCAGCACGCGAAGATCAACGCGGCCATCGACGAGCTTGGCGCGGGCGGTTCCACCAACGGCGCGGCAGGCATCGAACTCGC
>DATNJP010000448.1:0-2644 GCA_035603855.1 Luteibacter sp.
ACGATCAGGTCGTTCATGCGACGGGGGCGAAGTACATCGACAACGATGCCCGCTTCCTTGATCGCCGCGGCATCGAGCTGAAGTGGGTCTTCGCTTGTCTTTGCAGGCGTCTGGGCGACCGCGGGCGCGACGGCCATGCAAGCCGCGAGCACGACAACGAGATAACGGAGGGTGATGTTCATCGGGCGATATCCAGCGGAGCGCCGTCGATCCAGTCATTGAGACGGCCGGCGGCGGCGAGGTAGTCGAACCAGGCCTGCCAGGTCTGGTTTTCGAGGGCGAGACCGGAGAGCGCGGTGTCGAGGCTCTGCTTCAGCTGCACGAGGTAATCGGAGGTGCCGATTTCCCCGGCCTGCCAGAGGCGTTCGAGCAGGGCCGCGCGTTCGTCGAGGGCACCGGCGCGACTGCCGCGAAACGCGGTCGCCGCGGTGAGCAAGGCACTGTAGGTCGCGCGTTGCTGCTGCAATCCCGCGTCGGATCGCAGCATCACGGAGCGGCGTTTCGCGTTGGCGACATCCGCATCGGCCTGTGCGGCGACGATTTCCGCGCGACCCGTGTTCAGCACGGGCAGCGGGATCGACACGCTGACGCCGATGACGCGGTCACTTCGCGCGCCGTCGCGAACATGGCCTCCCGTGAGGCTCAGCGTCGGATCGGGCACGCGGGCACGCCGCGCGACGGTGATGCCGGCCTCGGCGCGTTCCTGTTCCGCGCGTGCCTCGATCCCTTCCGGCCGTTCGTCGGTGGCAAGCGGGATGACCGTGCCAGGCTCGGGTGGCAGGCGCTCCGGGAGGGCGGGCGGCTGCCCGATGGCATCGGCACCTGCCGCGGCAAGGGTCGCCAGTGCCGCGGCTTCCTGTCCGGCAAGCGACGCCTGCTGTATCTGCGCCTCGCCTAGTGCCAGCGCGGCCAGGTCGCGCTCCGACGTGCTGATGTCGCCCACGGCGAGGCGTTGTGCCGCGAGTTCGTCGAAGCGTTGCATGAGGCCGAGGCGCTGTCGGCCGAGTGCGCTCTGGCGTACCGCGAGCAGGCTGGCGGACCACGCCTTGAGCCACTGCGCGGCGACATCGCGGCGCTCGATGGCGTAACGCGCTTCGGTGGCGCGCACGGCGGCGTCGCCCTCCGCGACGCGCGCGCGGCGTTTTCCGCTCAGGTCCAGCGCGATGCTGGCTCCGGCGGTGCGGCGATCGACGTCGGCATTCTCGCCTTCGAAGGTCAGCGTGGGGTTGTAGACAGGCTGGCCGGCGGCACGTGCGCGCGCCTGCGCCGCTCGCCGTTCGGCATCCGCGGCCTGGACCTGGGGGTTCTCGTTCCACAGGCGTCGTACGACGTCACGCAGCGCTGGTGTGGCGCTATCAGCATTTTGCTGGGCGTTTGCCGTGGGCGCGAAGGCGCCGGCGATCAGCCAAAGGCACACGGCGCCCAGGGGCGCGGTACGCGGGGAAAACATGGGTGGATCTCCTGAAATGCAAGCACGGATCGACCCGACCGCTCAGGCGGCCGGCATCGGACAGTCAGGCATTCAGGCGATGGGTGGGCGTAACGGAGAGCGGAAGAAGCGCGGCGACGCGGCTTCGTGCAACGCCGGATGCTCGCGCGATACCGGCATGCCGACCGCCAGCACGGTGTCGTTCGTGGGCAGCGCGACGGCGTGGGCGCAGGTGCAGTGGCAACCCTTTCCTTCGTCCAGGACGCAAAGGTCACCGTCGTCGGTTGCGTTGAGCGCCGCCACGGTGCTCTTCGCGCTGTCGCCACCGATGGTGACGCGCGGGCCGTCGAGCACGCAGAAGGTCGACATGGCGACCTTGAACAGCAACACCGCCAACGCGAGCACCCACACGCCGCGATGGCGGCGCAGTGAAGTGAACAGGCGTGGCGTATGGCGGTGCATGGCCGGGATCGTAGTGGACCCGACCGGTGTTAGACAATTCCAGCCGAGGAGACTTCCCCCCTGTGGTGTGGGACTGTGGGAGCCGCTTCAGCGGCGATGGGTGCTTGCCATAACCTGGCCCGCTGTCGCGGGATCGCCGCTGAAGCGGCTCCCACAGAGAGCGGGCTGCTTTACTTGGAAGGGGCGGAGCTGGGTTACATCGAATGGGCCGCTTGGGCTGCTTCTGGGGTCTCGGTCTTTCCGGGTTTACTCAACGCGAAGTCGCGGTATTGGCCGGGGTTGCCGGTCATGCCGGCTTCGGCGGCCTTGGCGATGTTGTACATCTCGCGCGCCGTCACGTAATGCAGCACGTGGCGTTTGCCGTCGTTGTAGGTGGACTCGAGATAGCTGTGCATGTCGTCGACGGGCTTGCCCAGGAGGGTGTCCATGTCGCCTTCCTGCGTACCGTGCGTGTGGATCTTGATGAAGATCCATTCGGGCCGCCCCTCGACGTGGACGCCGGTGCGGACCCACTGGTCGACGCGAGAGGGCGTCGGCGGGGAGCCGCGGCGGATATCGGAGTTCTCGATGCGCGGGATGATGCCGAAGCGGCGGTTCTTCCAGTTCAGGCCGAGCACGCCCTGGATGATCAGCAGGTCGCCCGAGGGTTTGCCGCCCACGCGCATGCGCACGCCGGTGTCATGCGACTTGCACTTATGCGGATCGTCGGTGGCGTAGTAGATCGCGTTGGACAGCCGCGTCTGCGTATCGCTG
>DATNJP010000449.1:0-6054 GCA_035603855.1 Luteibacter sp.
GAGCTTCCTTTCAGCGTTGAACGAAAAGGCCGGGTCTGCGACCCGGCCTTTTCTTTGCCCGCTTGGCACCTTGGCAGCTTGCCCGCTTGGCAGCCTTCAGCTTTCTGTGGGAGCCCTGCTCTGTGTGGGAGCCGCTTCAGCGGCGATGCTTGTGGGCGGCACCTTTGCCCGCTGCCGCGGGATCGCCGCTGAAGCGGCTCCCACACACTGAGCTGCTAAAGCAGCTCCCACACTGAGCTGAAGCAGGTCCCACACAGAGCTTGAAGCGGCTCCCTCAGGGGTTCTACCGTGCCGCGGCGGCGTCAGCCCAGTACCTCGATGGCTGGCGCCACCTGGTCTTCGCGACTCAGCCCGGTGCCCACCTCGGCCAGCTTCTTCCGCAGGCTGCCGGCGTCGGTGGCGCAGATCGTCGCGTGGCCGACCTTGCGGCCTGGGCGGGCCTCCTTGCCGTAGTCGTGCCAGTGGCCATCGGCCAGCGACAGTACGGGCGTCGGATCGGGCATCTCGCCGATCCAGTTGAGCATGGCGCTCGCGCCGCGCACGCCGGTGTCTCCCAGCGGCAGGCCGAGCACCGCGCGGATGTGGTTCTCGAACTGGCTGGTATGCGCGCCCTCGATGGTCCAGTGCCCGGAGTTGTGCACGCGGGGGGCCATCTCGTTGCCCAGCAGCTCGCCGCCGCGCACGAACAACTCGAGCGCGAACACGCCGACGTAGTCCAGCTTCTCGGCGATGGTCCGGGCCTGCGCGACGGCCGCCTGTTCCAGCTCGTCCGAGGTGCCGGGCGCCGGAGCCAGGCTCAGCGACAAGACCCCATCGACGTGCCAGTTGCGCGTCAGCGGCCACGTGCGGAACGAACCGTCTCGCCCGCGCACCGCCACGACCGAGAGTTCGCGCTCGAACGGCACGAACGCCTCGAGGATCAGGCCATGCCGGGCCGCGGCATCGCCGAGGGCGACCCACGCGGCATCGATGTCCTCCGGCGTTTTCAGGCGGAACTGCCCCTTGCCGTCATAGCCCAGGCGCCGCGTCTTGAGGATGGCCGGCAGGCCGATCCGCTCCACGGCGGCGACGAGGTCCTCGCGGGTATCCACTGGCGCGAAGTCAGGGGTGTTCAGGCCCGACTCGCGGAACAGGGTTTTCTCGGCGAGGCGGTCCTGGGCCACGGCCAGAGCACGCGGGTTCGGAAATACCTCAACCTGGCGGGCCAGGCGTTCGGCGGTGGCCGCGGGCACGTTCTCGAAATCGAAGGTCACCACGTCGACGCGCTTGGCGAATTCCGCCATGGCGGCTTCGTCATCCCAGCCGGCCACCCGCAGTTCGGTGACCTGCCCGGCGCAGGCATCGCCCGCGGCGTCGACCACCAGGGTGCGGATGCCGAGTGGCGCGGCGGCCAGGGCCAGCATGCGGGCGAGCTGGCCGCCCCCGAGGATGCCTACCGTGGGGAAAGTGCGGCTCACGAACGCGGATCCGGGTTGTCCAGCACGGTGCGGGTCTGCTCGGCGCGGAACGCGTCCAGGGCAGCGGCCACGGCCGGGTCGTGCAGGGCCAGCACCGACGCCGCCAGAAGGGCCGCGTTGGTGGCGCCCGCGCGGCCGATGGCCAGGGTACCCACGGGGATGCCCGCGGGCATCTGCGCGATCGAAAGGAGGGAATCCATGCCGTTCAAGGCCTTGGACTGCACCGGCACGCCGAAGACGGGCAACGCGGTCTTGGCGGCGAGCATGCCAGGCAGGTGGGCGGCGCCGCCGGCACCGGCGATGATCACCTGGATACCGCGGCCACGGGCCGTGTCCGCGTAGTCGAACAGCAGGTCCGGCGTACGGTGGGCGGACACCACACGGACCTCGTGGACGATGCCCATCCGGGTCAGCGTCGAGGAGGCGTGCTCCATCGTTTCCCAGTCCGAACGCGATCCCATCACCACGCCGACGCGCGGTGCGCTCGCTTCGTTTCCTTCGTTGGAAGTCATGGCCGGAGCACCCAAAAGTCGCTATTGTAAAGGCATTCCCGCATCAGGTTGGCCCGCCGAGGCCACTTTTCCATGGACAAGCGCCTCCTCGACATCCTCTGCTGCCCGGTCAGCAAACGCCCGCTCCGCCCGCTCTCGGCAACCGAACGCGACCAGATCAACGCGGCGATCCGCGCCGGCTCGGTCGACACGGTGGCTGGCGAGAAAGTCGCCGACCCGATCACCGAGGGTCTCATCACCACCGACGGCCAGCTCGTCTACCGCGTGGAGGACGGCATCCCCGTCATGCTCCCCGAGGCGGGCATCGGCACGCTCCAGCTGGCAGGCTTCTCAGCGGAAACGGGTCGCGCATAAAATCCGTGACACGAGTCACGCTATAAAGCATTGGTTCCCGCACAATGTCGCCTCGGGCGGGGGCCAGAATCATTCCAGGATGCGCGATGAACAACGCGAGTGAGCCGTCCAACGTCGTCGACCTGAGTCAGCGCCTGGACCCGCGCAGTGAAAGCGTGGGCGCGCTGCTGGTCACGGTGCGGGGCCTGGCGACCAAGCGGCTTCATGCGCTGGCGTCCAACATGTTCGAGAACATCGACGACGCCCTGTTCGACCTGGCCGAGAAAGCCGAGAACAACGCCGCGCAGACCCAGTTCTTCGACGGCATGCGCGAGGTCCGCAAGAAACGCGCGATCGTCGAGCGCACCTTCCTTGGCCAGGTCGCACGTGACCTGGCCGATTTTTCCGCGGGCCGTTCGCGCGCCCCGGATAGCGACGCGGCCAGCCGCCCGCTCGCCAACATCGAACTCAGCCTGGTCGGCGAGAACGAACTGGAAGAATCCCTCGCCATCACCAGCATGATCGGCAAGAACGAGCAGCGCCTCGCGCGCGCCCTGTTCGCCGTGAACCAGCGCCTGTCCGTGATCTGCGGCGGGAACAAGATGGACGACGCGACCAATCCGGTCGGCCCCGCCTCGCTCGCCGGTGCGTTCCGCCAGGCCATGCGCGAATTGCTGGTCGAGGTGCGCGTCAAGCTGATCATCTACAAGCTGTTCGATCGCTATGTGCTCGCCGGCATCGACGAGCTCTACGACGACATCAACAACGAACTCGCCACGGCGGGCGTGTTGCCCCAGCTGCGCCACGAGATCTCCACCCGGCGCAGCGATGCACCCGCACCCATCGGTCCCGTGTCGAATACCGCCGCGCCGATCCAGCAGGCGGTCGCCCCGGTCACGGACGCCGCCGCCGCGGAGTTCATGCAATCGCTGCATGCGCTGTTCTCGGCACGCCGCGACAGCATGCCGTCCGGCGCAGGCCATTCGGGCGTACCGTTGCCGACGGGCCCGCTGCCCAGCCCGGCCGAACTGCTCGGCGCGCTGACCCTGCTGCAGAGCCAGATCGCCGTGCTGCCGAACACCGCCGCGCCGCTGGCCACGCAGGCGGACGTCAGCCGCGACGTCGCGCAGCTCAAGGACCAACTGCTCACCCAGATCGGCCAGTTGCGCGGCCAGCAGACCGCGCACGTCTCCGGCATGGACGAGGACACGATCGACCTCGTCGGTATGCTCTTCGAGTTCATCCTCGAAGACGACAACCTGCCGACCGAGATGCAGGTACTGTTGGCACGCCTGCAGATTCCTTATCTGAAGGTCGCCCTGCTCGATCGCCGCATGTTCGCGCACAAGTCGCATCCGGCGCGCCAGTTGCTCGACGCCCTTGCAGACGCGGCCAAGGGCTGGTCGGCCGAAGCCGATCGCGATGGCCGCCTGTTCGACAAGATGAAGTCGATCGTCGATCGCCTGCTGCACGACTTCGACGACGACACCGCGATCTTCATCAAGCTGGCTGCCGAGCTGCAGGATTTCCTCGACGTCAGCCGCAAGCGCGCCGAACTGGCCGAACAGCGTGTCGCCGAATCCACCCGTGGTCGCGAGAAGCTGGAGCAGGCGCGTCGTCGCGCCGCCCAGGAAATCGTGGGTCGCGTCGGTGGCGCTGCGTTGCCGCCGCTGATCTATGGCGTGCTGACGCGCGCCTGGGCCAACTACATCGTGCTCACCCTGCTCCGCCAGGGCGAAGAGTCCCACGAGTTCCGCGACTCGCTGCGCTTCATCGACGACTTCATCGCCAGCGCGCGACCGGTGCACGACCTCAACGGTCGACGCGACCTGCGCGCCTCGCTGCCGGCCATCGAGCGGTCCCTGCGTCGTGGCCTCGCCGCCGTGGCGTTCCAGGACACCGATACCGAGCAGTTGCTTGGCCAGCTGCACGCCTTCTATCGCCAGCAGTTGGGCGAAGCGGCACCAGAGACCGCATCGGGAACCATCGTTTCCAGCGTCATGCCCCTTCCCGAAGCCATCCAGGCCATCGAGGAACCGGTCGCCGAGCCGGAGCCGGACGACGAAGTCGATTCCTTGCTGGACGAAGCCTTCGACGAACGCAACCTGGCCCAGGCCCGCGAACTGAAGGTCGGCCAGTGGCTGGAGTTCACCGCGGGCGACGGCACCACCGACCGCGCGAAGCTCTCGTGGGTCAGCCCGATCAGCGGCCGCTACCTGTTCGTGAACCGCCGCGGCCTCAAGGTCGCCGACCATAGCCTCGCCGGCCTGGCACAGGCCTTCGCGAACGGCACTGCGCGCGTGCTCGATTCCACGCTGCTCTTCGACCGCGCCATGGACGCGATCGTCGAGCGCCTGCGCCAGCCGGAATAACGCGTCCCCGCGAAAAACTGTCGCGCGCGGGACGCGCTGCTACTAAGGTAGCGGGCTAATCCACCGACGCCGCACCCCGATGAGCCCATCCGATCCGCGACACCTCGCCGACGCATTGCCGCCTGCTGCCGACATCCTTGCCGATGTCGAGCGCGCCTTCGCCGAAGACGTCGGTCCGGGCGATGCGACGGCCGACCTGCTCGACGCCAAAGCCACGGCGACCGCCGTGCTCACCTGCCGCGAAGACGCCGTGCTGTGTGGTGCGCCCTGGTTTGAAGCGTGCTTCCGCAAACTCGATCCCGACGTGCGGATCGAATGGCTTGCCCATGACGGTGACCGGGTCGCCGCGGGCTCGCCGATCTGCCGCCTTGCCGGAACGGCGCGTGCGCTGGTCACGGCCGAACGTTCGGCGCTGAACTTCCTGCAGCTGCTTTCGTCCACGGCGACCGTCACCGCGCGCTATGTCGATGCCATCGCGGGCACGAGCACGCGCGTTCTCGACACGCGCAAGACGATTCCCGGGCTGCGTCGCGCGCAGAAATACGCCGTGCGCTGCGGTGGCGGCACCAACCACCGTATCGGCCTGTTCGACGCGATGATGCTCAAGGAAAACCACATCATCGCGGCCGGCGGCATTCCGGCCGCGGTGCGCGCGGCGCGCATGATCCATCCCACCCTGCCCCTGATCGTCGAAGTGGAAAACCTGGACGAACTCTCCCAGGCCATCGCCGCCGATGCCGATCGCGCCTTGCTCGACAACTTCACGCCGGCGATGCTGGCGGAAGCCGTGGCATATACGGCCGGGCGCATCCCGCTCGAGGTCTCGGGGAACGTCGAAATCGACACGATCCGCGCCATCGCGGAGACCGGCGTCGACTTCATTTCGAGTGGGGCACTGACTAAGCACATACGCGCGATCGACCTGTCGCTGCGGTTGGATGTGAAGCATTTGGGGGGCTGATCTTGTCGCTTGGTAGGAATCGCCGCTGAAGCGGCTCCCACATTAAGAATCGCCGCTGAAGCGGCTCCCACAGTAGGCATCATCCCTGGGGCGGCTTCTGCAGTAGGCATCGCCGCTGAGGCGGCTCCACATTCGGCAAAGGCACTCTTGAGGGGCTTGTGGTCGGCGCGGCGCGGCCACACACTCACACCATGTCCTCCTTCTCCGACCTCTTCTGGTTATTCGTCCTCGCTGCCGGCGTCGCGAGCTGGTATCGGCTGACGCGGGCGCGCGAGGTCGCGGTGCGGGCGGCGACTGCCTTGTGCAAACGACATGGCCTGCAGTTGCTGGACCAGAGCGTCGGCCTGCGCGCGATCCGCCTTCAGGGCGTCGATGGGCTGCGCCGGCTGGAGCGTTGCTACGCGTTCGAGGTCAGTGAA
>DATNJP010000450.1:0-7370 GCA_035603855.1 Luteibacter sp.
GGTTCGGCTGCACTTTTCTCAAGGGGAGACGGTATCGCAGCGTCAGGCGGCGTGTCTGAGTTCGCGAGGCACCAGACTTGCTGAAGCGACGTTGCGGTTGGCGAAATAGTCGATACATTCATGGGCGGTACCCCGATATGCTTCCTTGCATACGTGTTGAAACGGCATCCAGTATTGAGTCGGCTGACATGGCAAGGGCGAGTGACATTGGTCGCATAACAGGCTCCTGTTCGTCGTTGGACAAACGTAGTCCGGCTTGCTCCGAAGCGCTGTCGGGAATGGGGGCGTACCGCTGTCGTACTTATCGGCCATACCTGTTGGGTTCACTCAACGCGGCGTCACCGCGAGTCGGTGGTTATCGTGACAGGTGAGGGAACGCGAAGCGGAGCTGATGGGATGTCCTACGCCGCGGCGTGGACTGCATCGCATGGCTGGCATCGTCGTATGGACCTACGTTCGTCAGACCCGCGGTCACTCCGCTTCGACGAAGGAAGATTCTCATGCGAATCGCTCGCCTCACGCTGTTGGGTGCCCTGATTGCACCGTCTGTCGCCGGAGCGGAAGGAGTTCGTTACATCGTGCATTTCGACGACGATCGTGCCGCACGCAGCGCGCGGCAGTCTTCAGCGGACCTCGCGAATCGACGGGCGGGAATGCCTCGTCATGTGCGGTCGCTCGCCGCCGGTGGCGAGTTGTTCGAGTCCGCCGATGCATCCAGGCTGTCGTCGCTGCCCGGCGTCGTTGCGGTCGAGGAAGACCTGCTGCTCAGGGCGAATACCGTCACCGACCCTCTGTGGAAGCGCCAGTGGTACATGCATGACCCGAAGGTCGGGATCGACGCCGAGGTGGCGTGGCGATACACCCGCGGCGCCGGTGCGGTCGTCGCCGTGCTCGATACCGGCATCACCCCACACCCCGAGTTCGATGGCCAGCTTCTGCCCGGCTACGATTTCGTGAGCGACGCGGCGGCGGCACGCGATGGCGATGGTCGCGATCCCGACCCGATGGACGAAGGCGACTGGTCGGAGGCTGGCGACTGCGGCTCTTCGCGGGTAACGCACTCGTCATGGCATGGCTCGCACGTCGCCGGGCTCGTCGCCGCGCGTGCGGGCAATCGTCCTGGCATCGTCGGGCTGGCGCCGGAGGCGAAGGTGCTACCGGTGCGAGTGCTGGCGCGCTGTGGCGGAAGGCTCTCGGATATCGCGGATGCCGTCGTCTGGGCCAGCGGCGGCAATGTGCCGGGCGTACCTTCGCCGGAGCGCCGCGCCGATGTGATCAACCTGAGCCTCGGTGGGTCCGGGGCGTGCGGCGTCGCCATGACCAGCGCCATCGCGCAGGCGCGATCGCGCGGCACGGTGGTCGTCGCCGCCGCCGGAAACGATCAGGCCGATGCCTCCACCAATGTCCCGGCCAATTGCCCGGGCGTGGTCACCGTAGCCGCACTGGCGAGGGATGGCTCGATGGCCTGGTATTCGAACCACGGTGGGCGGGTTACCCTCTCGGCCCCGGGAGGCTCGCTGGGCGTGCGTGGCGCCGACGATATCGTGTCGTCGGTTGACGTAGGCAAACGCGGACGTGAGCGGCCGATCTTCGTTTACTACGCGGGTACATCGATGGCCGCCCCGCAAGTCGCGGCGCTCGTCGCACTCATGCGCTCGGTCGATCCGGCGATCGGCGTCGATACCGTGAGCCGGCAATTGGTCGATAACGCGCGACCACTACCCGGCCCGTGCCCGAAAGGCTGCGGCGCGGGATTGATGGACGCCGGTGCGACGGTGGATGCCGTGGTGGAGGACCGCCGGAAGCGCTGAGCAGGCTGCGCTTCGCGCTGGCAAACGCACGGCTCGTGGCCGTCATCGCGACGGCCGCGACTGCCGGATGCAGGTCAGACCGCTTCGAAGCGGTTCGCGTCGCGGTTCTTGCGCACGGTGGCGGGATCCCAGACGCGGCCGTTCATGGCGATGTACACACCATCGGCAAGTGTCTGCACCGCGCCCACGGCGCAGCCGATGTTGAAGACGGCGTCGGAGCCCTGGAAGCGTGCAGGATTGAGCGCCCCCGTAAGGACGATGACCTTGCCCGGGATGCCCGCGAGTACGCGCGCCGTCTCGACCATGGTGTCCGTGCCGTGGGTCACCAGCACATGACGGTGCGGCTGCGCCTCGATCGTGCTGCGGATCAGCGCGCGGTCCTCATCGGTCACGTGCAGGCTGTCCTTGCGCAGGATCGGGATCACGTCGAACCGGAACGCGACACCCAATTGATGGAGGATTTCGCCGATCTGGGGCGACCCGATCTGGTAGTCCGACTTGTCGTCGAAGTACACCTTGTCGATGGTGCCGCCGGTGGTGACGATGGTGAGCTGCTGCATGGGTGACCTGGGGAACCGGGTGGAGCGGGGCAGTCATTCTACATCGTAGGCCCCGCGGCGGCTTCCCGACGTGAGCGGGCCAGCTTCAGGGACAACAAACACTCACTGCTAGTCCGTCGCCAGGAGCACGTCTTCGTCGTTCTCCGGGAGTGCGAGCCGGTCGAGTCCATGGGCGATGAATCGGCGTGCCGCCGCGGCGGGCCTCGGATCCCCGCTCGTCGCGCCCCACCCGGCCGACCGCACCAGAAGGGCGGCTGCCATGGTCCGAGCCAGGGTGAAGGCGATGCCTCGTGCCGATGCCTCCAGCGAAGCACGGTCAGCGACGATCTCTCCGAGCAGGGCTTCGGTCGCATCCAGCGCACTGATGACGCTTCCGCGCTCCGGGATGCCTTCCGGGACGAGTCCGTCGATCGCCTGCCGGAACGGCGCGAGCCCACTGGACAGCGTCCGCAACATGTCCAGCGACAGGACATTCGTCGTGCCTTCCCAGATCGAATACACCTGCGCGTCGCGAAGCAGCTGCGGCAGGCCCGTGTCCTCGATGTAGCCCGCGCCGCCGAAGCACTCCAGCGCTTCGGATACCACGCGAATGGATACCTTCGCGGTCCACAGTTTCGCCAGGGGTGTCAGCAGGCGGAGGAGCGCGACGTCGTGTGGCTCGGCCTGTCCGCACTCGGTGCGCCCCAGCAACCCCGCCACGTGAAATGTCAGGGCGAAGGCGCCTTCGTACTCGGCCTGCATGTCGGCCAGGGTGCGTGCGTGCAAGGGATGCTCGATCAGCCGCATGCCGAAGGCGTTGCGCCGCGTGGCGTAGTCGCGGGCCAGGGCGATCGCGCGGGCCATGCTCGCCACGGCGCAGACGGCGTTCCACGTACGCGTGACGTTGAGCATCGGGGCGATCTGGCGCACGCCGTGGTCCAGCGGACCGACCGGTGTCGCGGGCAGTCCGTCGAGATGGATCTCGGCCGTCGGTAGTTCGTGCGTGCCAAGTTTCTTCTTGAGCCGGTCGATGGTGATGCCACGCCAGGCACCGTGCTCGTCCCGGGTCTCGACATAGAAAAGGGCCAGGGCTGACGTACCCGTGCCGGCGCCCTCCGGACGCGCGAGTGCGAGGGCCGCTTCGCCGACCACGGCCGAACTGAACCATTTGCGGCCGTACAGGCGCCACTGCCCATCGGCATCCTGCCGGGCGGTGGTTTCGGTGCGGCCGACATCGGACCCGCCCGGCGTCTCGGTCATCCATTGGCCCGACAGCCAGAACGTCGCCGGATCACGACTGAGAAAATGCGGAAGCGCACGCTCGATCAACGCGGTGTTGCCGGACGCTCGCAGGGCGGTTGCCGCGCCATCGGTCATGGCCAGGGGGCAGCAATAGAACTCGCTGGCGACGTGGTACAGGTACACACGCGCGAATTCTTCCACGCGTGCCCAGGGCGAATCCCCGTGGCCGGCAGCCAGCACGGCGTGTTTCGTGGTCAATCCCGGGCCTTCTTCCCAGGCAGGCGTGAGGGCGATGCGATCCACCCGCGAGCCCCACGCGTCCCACTGGGTGAGGATGGGTTCGGTGCGTGGCGTGCGGCCTCGGCGTTCCCAGGCCATGACGGCGTATTCGCCCAGCGCGTCGAGGTCGGGACGCATCGCGGCCAGCCGATCGGCCGGCAATCTGCTGCCCAGCCAGGCGTTCAGCACACGGTCGTCGCGAAACGGATGCGCGAGGCGTGGCGCGTCCTGCACAAAGCCCATCGTGGCGTCCTCACGGTCGGAATCGATGGCCTTAGCCTGCACCCACACGGTCGGGACGTCGATACGCTGCGCAGCATCAGCGCCGTCGACGGACGCCCGCGCCCAGGGTGCCGATGAGCAGCAGTGTCAGCACGATTTCGATCGCGGCCAGCCAGCGGTCCCCCGAAGAACTCCACGCTTCGGATACACCGTGGCAGAAGTAGAAAAGGGCCAGGATGCCGACCCAGAGCAGCGCGCGCTTCACGTTCGGCAGCGAGAGCAAGGGCAGCAGCAATGGCGGTACCGTCAATGCCAGCGCAACCCACGTGGGAATGGACACCGGTGGATACAGCGCATACCACGACACCTGCAGCACGGTGAGCGCGGCCCAGGCCGCCAGGCCCGTCTTCTGCGTGCTGCTCAACGCCTGGCTCATGCCGGGGTGCCCAGCCGCCTTGCGATATCGGCAAGACGCTTGCCGAGCGCCCTGGCCAGTTCGCGTTCGTGGTCGCTGATGCCGTTGTCGCCACGCGTGCCGGATACATGGCTCGCACCGTAGGGCGTGCCGCCCGACGTCGTGCTGCTCAGCGCGGGCTCGGTATACGGGATGCCGACGATCAGCATGCCGTGGTGAAGCAGGGGCAGCGCCATGGAGAGCAGGGTCGCTTCCTGGCCGCCGTGCATGGTGCTGGTCGAGGTGAAGAGCGCCGCCGGTTTGCCGGCCAGCGCGCCCGAGGCCCACTCCGCGCCGGTGGTGTCGAGGAAGTGCTTGAGCGGGGCGGCCATGTTGCCGAAGCGGGTAGGGCTGCCCATCGCCAGGGCCACGCATTCGACCAGATCGGCGCGCGACACGTAGGGAGCACCTTCCTCCGGCTCCGGCGGCATCGCCGTTTCGGTGACCGGGGCGACCGGGGGTACCTGGCGTAGCCGGGCACGCATGCCGGGTACTTCCTCGATGCCGCGGGCGACAAAACGGGCGAGTTGGGCCGTGTGGCCGCTACGGCTGTAGTAGAGTACGAGGACGTCGTGGGACATGGATGGGCGCCTTTGCTAAGGCACTAGTCTCGCAGAACTGCCACGCGTTCCCAATCGTTCGGGACTGGATGAGGATGGACATGCCGCTGCGCATCGATCGCGACCGCGCGCTGAATTTCACGCGCTTCACCTGGCTGCGCTTCGTCGACGACAAGTGCTTCGAAACCGCCGGTGCCCTTTCCTACACCACGCTGGTCTCGCTGGTGCCCCTCACCGTGGCCGTGTTCGCCATCCTCTCCGCCTTCCCCGTCTTCGCGGAATGGCGTGGATCGCTGGCGAACTATGCCTTCCAGAATTTCGTGCCGGCCACCGGCATGAAGGTGCAGGAATACATGCTGGCCTTCGCCGACAAGGCCAGCCAGCTCACCGGTATCTCCATCCTCGTGATGCTGTTCAGTGCTGTCTCGATGATGATCAGCATCGAGGATCGGCTCAACCGGATCTGGCGTGTGCGCAAGCCCCGAGGCTGGACCTCGCGCCTGTTGCTTTACTGGGCCGCGCTCACGCTCGGTCCCATCCTCGTGGTCGGTGGCCTGGCGCTGTCGTCGTATATCGCCGCTTTCCCGCTGCTGCACGAAGCGGCCGACCAGATCGCCACGCAGAGCCGGTTGCTCAACCTTCTGCCATTCCTGATCACCTTCGTCACCTTGGTGCTCATGTACACCATGGTGCCGAACCGCCGTGTGTCGTGGCGCTGTGCGGCCATCGGAGCACTGCTGGGTGCCATCCTGTTCGAGTTCGCGCGCTGGGGATTCGCGGAGTTCATCCGCAATTCGCCGAACTATGAAGAGATCTACGGTGCGCTGGCCGCCATCCCGATCTTCCTGCTGTGGATCTACCTTTCATGGATCATCGTGATCCTCGGCGCGTCCATCGCCGCGTCGATCTCGGCGTTCGAATACACCAAGCCGCATGACATCCTGCCGGAGGGCGCTGAATTCATCGGCCTGCTGGTAGTGCTGCAGCATTTCGTCGAGGCGCAGCGCTCGGGCGACAGCGTCGATCCGGCCATCGTCCGCGTGCGCGACCCGTACCTCCCTTCGAACGCCATCGCAGGTTATTTCGAGGACCTGCAGCGCGCCGACATGATCCAGCGCGGCGAAGCGGGCGGCTGGCTGCTCACTCGCAGCCTCGACGCCACCGAACTGCTGCGCGTCTACCGCTGCACGCAGTACCGGCTTCCCTTGCACCCGCGTGAACAGGTGGAACGCCTGGGCATCTACCTTCCACCCGAACTTCTCGTCCTGTTGGATAATCTGGCACTGGCTCTCGACGCGACGCTTGGTGCGCGCCTCGACCAGTTGTTTCCCCCCACGAATATCCCTGCTCCCACTGAGGACACCCCTGCATGATCCTCCGCACTCTCGTCATCGCCGCCCTGGCTATCGCCACGCCGGCGATCGCGGCCGCTTCGTCGGCCCAACCCGAACTCAAGATCACCACGATCGACGGCAAGCCGTTCGACCTCGCCGCGCAGCGTGGCAAGTGGGTGGTGGTCAACTACTGGGCAACCTGGTGCGTGCCCTGCATCAAGGAAATGCCGGACATCTCGAACTTCGTGAAGTCCCACAAGAACGTCACGGCGATCGGCCTGGCCTTCGAGGATACGGACGTCAAGGAGATCAAGACGTTCCTGAGTAAGCACGAGGTCGTCTATCCGATTGCGCAGGTGGATGTCCTGGCGCCGCCGAAAGACTTCGAGGCGCCCAAGGGCCTGCCGACCACCTATTTGATCGCTCCGGACGGCACGATCGCCAAACGTTTTGTCGGCGGCGTCACGACGGCGAAACTCAACGAGGCCATTCCCCAGGGGAAATGACATGAAAGCCGCGCGGTTCGTTGTAAGAGGTACGGTGCAGGGCGTGTTCTTTCGTGCTTCGGCGCGTGAGCAAGCGGTCGCGCTGAAGCTCACCGGATACGCGCGGAACCTTGTCGATGGCAGTGTGGAAGTCGTGGTCTACGGAGAACCTTCCGCCATCGACACGATCGAAGCCTGGCTGCACGACGGGCCGCAAGACGCGGTAGTGAACGAGCTCTACCGCGAAGACATTGGCGTGCACGACGTGCCCGCGGACTTCCTCGTCAAGTAGAAGGCAAAGCGCTCCTGCCTGTGCTGCAAGCTGAAGTAGCTCTATCTGTGAGTGCTACTGCTTTGTGGGAGCCCGCTTTATGCGGAGCCCGCTTCGTGTGGGAGCTGGCTCCATGTGGGAGCCGCTTCAGCGGCGATCCCGCGGCAGCGGGC
>DATNJP010000451.1:0-5854 GCA_035603855.1 Luteibacter sp.
GCCGACCATGGGGCCCGTCGATGCTTCGCCAGGCGTCATGGCGGGGATGGTGAGCCATCCACTGAAGTTGATCGCGGCTTCGATCGCGTGGGTGCGCAGATCGAAATGGCGTTTAGCCCGCACCGCGGCGACCTTGTCGGCATAGGTATCACGCAGCGCTTTCCAGTGCACGTTCGCCTGCTGGCGCTCTTCGAGCGACGCATGGCGATACGCGGTGATGAAGCTGCTTTCGTAAACGGGATCGTGGCGCTCGGCGGCGAGTGCCAGCCAGGCGAGGCCAAGCGGGCGATCCTGCGGAAGCTGGTCGCCGTTGAAATACATGACGCCGAGCGCGTACTGCGCCGGCTTGCTCGCCCACTCGGCGGCGGTTTCCAGATGATCGACGGCGCTGTTGCGCTTGCCTCGCCAGAAGTCGCGGGTGGCGGCGCAGAAGTGGTATTCGCCGGGGAGGATGTACTCCATGCCCCCGGGGCACGGCGTCATGGATTGCTTGACGACATCTTCCTGCCCGGGCAACGCGGTAGGCGGGCGATTCGAGGCATGGGCGAGCGTCGTCATCGCGATACATGCGAGAACGAACAGGGCTGAAAGGCGAACCTTCATGGCACGCGTCTCCTGCGGGTGCTCCCCGAGAGCGCAATTACCGTACCACGGAGTTCGCTATTGAGTCGTGAAATCTTTTTAACCCGGCGCCCCGGGTCGCAATTACTTGCCGTCGATGGCGGCGTGCATGCGACGGATCACGTCGGCGTAGTCCGGGGCGTTGAAGATGGCCGAGCCGGCCACGAAGGTGTCGGCACCGGCCGCGGAGATCTGTCCGATGTTGTCGGCGTTGACCCCGCCGTCCACCTCGAGGCGGATCTTGCGGCCGCTGGCGTCGATGCGCTCGCGCACGTGGCGGATCTTGTCCAGCGCGCCGGGGATGAACTTCTGCCCGCCGAAGCCGGGGTTCACCGACATGATCAGGACCATGTCGATCTTGTCCATCACGTAGTCCAGCCAGTTCAGCGGCGTGGCCGGGTTGAACACCAGGCCGGCTTCGCAGCCTTCGCCCTGGATCAGCTGGATGGTGCGGTCGACGTGCTCGGTGGCCTCCGGGTGGAAGCTGATGCTGCGCGCGCCGGCCTTGGCGAAATCCGGCACGATGCGGTCCACCGGCTTGACCATGAGGTGCACGTCGATGTGCTCGGTGATGCCGTAGTCGCGCAGTGCCTTCAGCACCATCGGGCCGATGGTGAGGTTGGGCACGTAGTGGTTATCCATCACGTCGAAGTGCACCCACTGCGCACCGGCGTCGAGGACCTTGCGCGTGTCGTCACCCAGGCGGGCGAAGTCGGCGGAGAGGATGGACGGGGCGATGACGGGAGACTGCTTGGCCATGATGGGTACCGTGTAGGTCGACGGAAGTGATCAGGGTATACGGTTGTCGTTAAAGCTGGCGTGGATGGGGGGCCTGCTTTCTGTGGGAGCTTGCTTTCTGTGGGAACCGGCTTTCTGTGGGAGCCTGCTTTCTGTGGGAGCCGCTTCAGCGGCGATGGGAGCTTGCCTCAAGCTTGCCCGCTGCCGCGGGATCGCCGCTGAAGCGGCTCCCACAAGTTCCTACTAAGTACCTCTCAGGTTCCTACTGAGCACCTCTTAGGCTCCCACTAAGTGCCTCTTAGCTGCTCCCAGCTACATCCAGGTTACTTAAACCCCCGCTCCGCCTTGATCCGCTCGTACGCCGCATTGATCTCGCTCGCGCGGGATTCCGCGCGGCGGCGCATGTCGTCGGGGAGGTCGCCGAGGCGGTCGGGGTGGTGTTCGGAGATGAGCTTGCGGTAAGCGCGCTTGATCGCGCGGTCGTCGGCGTTGCGCTGGATGCCCAGGATCGCGTACGGGTCGGGGCCTTGCGTGTTCCGCTGCGGCGGCACATAGCCGCCACCATTGCCCTGGCCACCGTAGGCACGGCCGCCGGCGCCAGCGTTCCAGGCGTAGCCCTTCATCGCCATCAGCGCCATTAGCTCCATGTCGCTGACGCGCAGGGCGAAGGCCAGCTGGCGCAGCAGGGCCATCTTTTCCGGTGAGGGCGAGCCCTCGGCCAGCACGGTCTCGATGACCACGTCGATCACCGGGAACGCGTGGTCGCGGCGATGGCCGACCCACTGGCGAAGTTCGTCGATCACCATCGTGGCGTTGAACTCGGGCTGCTTGCCCTCGTTGAAGGCGTCGATGGCGATGCGGCGGTCGTTCTGGTCGAGGCCCATGCGCGCCATCAGGCGCTCGGCGATGGCGATCTCCTGCTCGGAGACGCGGCCATCGGCCTTGGCCACGGCGCCGATCAGGGCGAACAGCGGCGCGATGTAGCCGCCTTGCGCGGGTGCGCGGCGACGCTGCTGCTGGCGGCTGGCGTCGAACATGAAACCGAGCGCACCGCCGACGAGGGCGCCGAGCAGGTTGTGCGTCAGCCACATGCCGAGCACGGCGCCGATAAGAGTGCCGGTGAAATTCATTGGGCGGCTCTGGCAGGGGTCTGGGCGGAGAACCACTGGGCGAGCTGGTCGAGTTCCGCATCGGAAAGGGGACCGGTGGCGGCGCGCATCACGGGGATGTCGCGTCGGCCATCGCGGTACTGGCGCAAGGCTTCGCGCAGGTAGTCGAGTTTCTGTCCGGCGAGATTGGGCGCGCCGGGAATCCGCGCCATGCCGTCCTCACCGTGGCAGGCCGCGCACAGGCCGAGGCGTGCCGGCTTCGCAGGCGGCGCGGCAAGGACAGGGGCGGTGAAGGCCAGGGCTAATGCCGCGGTCGTGAGGATTCGAATGGCGAGGCTATGGGGGCAATAGCCGTAAATTCTAGCAGGCTGTCGGCGTCCGCCTGCGGCGTCAGGGGGAACCGGCCGCTACAATGGGCGGATCGACCGACTTACCGGAGCCTTGCCGTGCCCACCACCCTCTCGCAATCCGACCTGCCGGGCCTGGAGCTCATCCATCGTGGCAAGGTCCGCGACGTCTATGCCCTGCCGGGCAACCGTCTGCTGATGGTGGCGACCGACCGGCTCTCGGCGTTCGACGTGGTGCTGCCGGATCCGATTCCGGGCAAGGGTGAGATGCTGACCCAGATCTCCAACTTCTGGTTCGCCAAGACGGCGCACATCATCCCGAACCACCTCACCGGCGACGACGTCGCCTCGGTGCTCCCGGCAGGCGTGGACCCGGCCCTGTACGCCAGGCGCGCCGTGGTCACCAAGCGGCTGAAGCCGGTGCCGGTGGAAGCCATCGCCCGCGGCTACATCATCGGTTCGGGCTGGAAGGACTACCAGGCCACCGGCGCGCTGTGCGGCATCACCCTGCCGCCGGACCTCAAGCAGGCGCAGAAGCTGCCGGAGCCGATCTTCACCCCGTCGACCAAGGCGGCCGTCGGCGATCACGACGAGAACGTCAGCTTCGACACGGTCGTCGCGTCCGTGGGCGAGGATCTGGCCAACGCCGTGCGCAAGGCCACGCTGGAGATCTACGCCTTCGCCGCGGCCTATGCGGCGCAGCGCGGCATCATCGTCGCCGACACTAAGCTCGAGTTCGGCACGGATGAGAACGGCGTGCTGCACGTGATGGACGAGATGCTGACCCCGGATTCCTCGCGTTTCTGGCCGGCCGACGAATACCAGGTCGGCATCAGCCCGCCCAGCTACGACAAGCAGTTCGTGCGCGACTACCTCACGGATATCGGCTGGAACAAGGCGCCGCCCGCGCCGAAGGTCCCCGAGAACGTCATCGCCGGCACCGCGGCCAAGTACGCCGAGGCGCTCGACAAGCTCGCGGGCATCCGTCTGGACTAAGCTTCCTTCCATCGAAGCATTCGGGAGGGGAGACCGCCATGCGCGACGCAGCCACCTGGTTCGGCAATTACAGCCGCGACCACCAGAACAGCACCAACCAGTTGATCCACTGGATCTGCGTGCCGGCGATCACCTGGACGGTGGTCGCCTTCGTCTGGCTGATCCCCGTGCCGCAGTGGCTGGGAAGGCCGGGATTCTGGGCCGTGCTGGCGATGTTCCTGGCCTTCTGCTTCTACTACTTCCGCCTGTCGCGGAAGATCGGCCTGGCCATGGCGGCGGCGTTCATCGTGCTGGCCCTGTGCACGGACACGATCTACCGCACCATCGGCTTCACCGGGCTGCTTCCGCTGGCGATCGGCGTGTTCGTGCTGGCCTGGATCGGCCAGTTCATCGGACACAAGATCGAAGGCCGCCGGCCCTCCTTCCTCACCGACATCCAGTACTTGCTGATCGGCCCCGCGTGGCTGATGAGCAAGGCCCTAGGCCGCTTCGGCGCGCCGTACTGACGGACACCCCGTGACCCAGACGCTCCTGACCCTGCTCTCCGCCGCGATCTGGTGGGTGATCTACTCCAGCGCCGCCGCCGCCGTTCCCGCCGTGATCGTCTGGTTGTCCCTGCGCTGGCTGGAGAAGACGCCGGTGGTGTTCAACCGGGCCTACATGGCCAGCCTGATCTGGACCCTGGCCGCCGTTCTCACGGGTGGGCTGGTGATCGCCGCGCAGCACGGACAGGCGCCTGGCGAGTCCGTCTTCGCCCTGCCCTGGATGCGCGCCTCGCTGGTCCTGGACATGCTGCTGGGCGCCGCGCTGATCTGGTACCTGGTGCCGCGCCTGGATGCCCGCCGGGTGAAGCCGACCAGCGCTTGCATGGCGGTGGCCCTGGTGATGGTGGTTGCCATGGTGGTGGGGACGACCATCCACCGATAGGCGGCCCCTATCAAATCCATGCGAATGATCACTTGGACTCATGGAATGGAATCCCCATAATGAGATTCATTCCTATTGGAGAGTCCGGCCATGGCCCGAAAGATCAAATACGCCGCGACGCATTTCAGCATCGCGTTTTCCATGAGTTACGCGGTCAACCAGAACGTGGCGATCAGCGCCATCGTCGGCATCGCCGAGCCGATCGCCTTCGCCCTGGGCCGCGACGTGGCTCGTGAGACCCGCCGCGGTTTCCAACTAGCGCCCGCCGCCTGACCCGCCGCCTGTGCGGGCGTTGGTGTCGGTCACTGCGCGGGTGAATCCCCCAAACGGGATGTCGGTGATGCCGACAAGCCCGATGTGCGCGTTCTCGCCGTCGAGGACGCGCCCGGTCACCGGCTGGTCCACGTACTGGAACCAGTGCGTCCCGACGATCACTCCCGACGCCACCGCGGCGTCGACGAAACGCGCGTAGGCCTTACCGCGCTCTTCTTCATTGGCCGCCGCGGCCACGCCGTTGCCGAACGGCCCACGATCCGCCGAACCGAAATGGAACTCCGTGATCAAGACGGGCTTATCGAGCTTGCGGAACGCGGCGACGTCGAAGCCATGCTCCGGCAGGTCGGTATAGGTGTTGATGCTGGTGACATCGGCGTATGCCGCACTCGCTTCTTCCACCTCCGGCGTTCGGACGGCCAGACGGCCACCCAGGAAGAGATGATGCGGATCGGCTTTCTTCAGCGTCTGCGCCACGGTGCGGAAGTATTGATCCGCGTATAGCTTCAGGAACGCGATGTAGTCGGCCGCGATGGCGGGATGCGCTTCATTCGGATCCGGCGCCTTGAAGCCGTTCGCCGCGACCTGTTCCCAGTTGGTGATGCCTATGCCCCACGCTTTGGCGAAGGCGGTGGCGTCGCCGTGCGTCTTCTTCAGGTAGGCGAGAAAGGCCTGCTTCGCGGGGCTCTCCGGCCCTTGCGCGAGGCTTCCCGTCGCGAGCGCCCAGCGACCTTGCGGGCCCCTACCCGCCCACGCCAGTTCGTTGTCGGCGAAGTAGCCGAGCAGCCACGGATCGTCGCGGACGTTCTTCGTCGCCTTCGCCACGGCAACCTCGGTGGCCTT
>DATNJP010000452.1:0-10554 GCA_035603855.1 Luteibacter sp.
CGCCAGATCAGCGACTGCACCTATGTGCCCGCGCGCATCCTGCCGGTGCATGACCCGTTGACGTCACAGCCCACCGACCTGAGCGATGTTTCGTTGCGCAGCGTCTCGCCCGTGCACCTGGAATACCTCGGCAACATGGGCGTCACCGCGACGCTGGTGGCCTCCATCATCACCAGCGGCAAGCTGTGGGGCCTGATCTCCTGCCACCATTACAGTCCGTTCTTCGCCGACCACCAGATGCGCGAAGTCGCCGACGCGGTGGCTCGCGCGTTCGCCGAGCGCGTGTCGGCGATCGAGGAACTGGGAAAGATCGAGGTTGAAAGCATCCTGCTGACGGTGCGCGAAAAGCTGATCACGGCGTTCAGTGAAAGCGAGCGCATCGATCCCAGCCTGCTTGCGACCCTGGCGCCGGAGCTGCTTGAAGTCGTCGATGCGGATGGCGTGGCTGTCTTTGCCGGGGATCACATCATTCGCCACGGGCAACTGCCCGATGAAGACGCCCTACTGCGCATTCGCGATGCCGTGGCTGGCGGCCCCATGACCGCCGCTGGAGCTATCGGTGGCGTCGTGCATACCGATGGAATCGGTGTGGAGCATCCTGCGCTGCGTGACCCCGATGTCACCGGCCTCGCCGCCGGCGTCATCTTCATGCCGCTGCTGGCGGGAGAGCGTCACGCCGTGATGTGGACGCGGATGGAACAGGTGCGCCAGGTCCGCTGGGGCGGCAATCCGTCGCTGGCCAAACTGGAAACCATCGCAGGCGCCCGCCTCTCTCCCCGGCAAAGCTTCGATGCCTGGCAGGAAACGGTGCGCGGCCGCTCACGGCCCTGGTCGCGCCAGCACCTGGATTCCGCACGCAGCCTGCGCATGCTGATCGAGTCGGCGGGGCTCGTGCGTTCCGCTACCTGAAGCGAGACGCGCCACGGTGACGCGCCGGAGTCAGGGGCGCTATAACATGGTCCCATGACCGACCGTGTCCGCCTGTTCCAGACGTTGCCGCACACCTGCGGCTATTTCGCCGAGCGGACGGCGCAGAACCTCGTGGTCGATCCCGGCGCGCCGCATCTCGACCGCTTGTATGGCCCCGCGCTCGCCAAGGGTTTCCGTCGCGCCGGCGGGCACCTGTACCTGCCCCAATGCGCCGCCTGCCAGGCCTGCGTGCCCTGCCGCATCGATGTGGAGCACTTCGTGGCGGATCGCGCGCAACGGCGCTGCCTCAAGCGCAACGCCGATGTGACCATCAGCGAGCAATTGCCGGGCTACACACACGAGCGGCACGAGCTCTACCAGCGCTACCTGCATGCGCGCCACAGCGGTGGCGGCATGGATACCGCGGATGCGGAGGATTTCCAGCGCTTCCTCGCCGCACCGTGGAGCCCCACCCTGTTCCTGGAATTCCGGCTCGGCGACCGATTGCTCGGCGTCGCGGTCACCGACGTGGCGTTAGCGGGCGTATCGGCCGTCTATACGTTCTTCGATCCCGAGGAGGACGCGCGAAGCCTCGGCACGTTCGGCATTCTCCAGCAGGTGGAACTGGCCCGGCGCCGCGGCATCCCGTACGTCTACCTCGGCTTCTGGATCGCCGGGCATCCGAAGATGGACTATAAGCGCCGCTTCCACCCGCTGGAAATCCGCAAGCACGGCCGATGGATCGCGATGCCCTGACGCGGGCTCAAGCCTGACGATGTGCCCAGCGGGCGATCACGTCGTGCATCGCCTCGATACCGTCGAACAACGCCGCCGGGCCCGGCTGCAAGATGATCGGCGACTTGATCTCGTGCATCTCACCGTCGCGCACCGCCGGGACATCGGCCCAGCCTGGACGCGCCGCCACATGTTCGGGCCGGAAACGCTTGCCGCACCAAGAGCCGAAAATGATGTCCGGCTCGCGGCGGACCACTTCCATCGGATCGGCGAGAATGCGCTGCTTCGCCAGAGGTTCCTCGAGGAGTTCGGGAAACACGTCGTCGCCACCGGCGATACGCACGAGTTCGCCGACCCAGCGAATACCGGTGATCAGGGGCTCGTCCCATTCTTCGAAGTAGACCTTCGGTCGCCGCGGCAAGGCGTCGGCGAGCGCACGGATGCGTGCGAGGTTCGTCTCCGCACGCACGGCCAGCTCTTCCGCCTTCGCCGTCGCGCCGACCATCGCACCGAGCCGGCGGATATAAGCGACGATGCCATCGACGCTGCGGTGATTGCTGATCCACACCTCGACGCCCGCGCGGATCAGTTCCTGCGCGATGTCGGCCTGCAGGTCGGAGAAGCCGATGGCGAGATCGGGCTTCAGATCGAGGATCTGGCCGATCTTCGCGCTGGTGAACGCGGAGACTTTCGGTTTTTCCTTGCGTGCCCGTGGAGGCCGCACGGTGAAGCCGGAAATACCGACGATGCGGTGTTCTTCGCCGATGGCGTAAAGGACTTCGGTCGGTTCTTCGGTGAGGCAGACAATGCGTTGCGGGTAGGCGTCGTACATCAATGACCTGAAACGGTGACGGTGATCTTGCGTTGGTGTGCTTCGTGGCGATGTTCGTAGAGGAACACGCCCTGCCAGGTTCCCAGCAACGGCTTGCCGTTGTGTACGGGAACCGAGAGCGACACACCGGTGAGTACCGAGCGCACGTGCGCCGGCATGTCGTCGGGGCCTTCGTCGCGGTGATGGAACAAGGCATCGCCATCGGGCACGAGCCGCGCGAAGAATCGTTCGAGATCCGCGACGACCGTGGGATCGGCGTTCTCGCCGATCAGCAGCGAGGCGCTGGTGTGCTGCACGAACACATGCGCGATGCCTGTCGCCACACCACTCGCGGAGACGACCTCGGCGATTTTGCTGGTGATCTCGCTGAGCGAGCGTCCCCGCGTATGCACGGTGAACGTGGTCTGCGCGACGTGCTGGACGGGCTGTGCTCGGCTCATGGGATGCTCCGGTTACGGGTAAAGCAGGCGGGTCGACCAGCTTGTACCGTCCACGGCGTGCACGATACGTTCGTGCAGGCGGAAGGTGGCGCCGTACCAGAACTCGACGCGGTCGGGCTCCACGAGGTAACCGCCCCAATGCGGCGGGCGCGGGACATCCTGGCCGGCGAACTCCTTCTCGTAATGCGCCACGCGGTCTTCAAAGGTTTGCCTGTCGGGCAGTTCCTGACTCTGTTTCGACGCCCAGGCGCCGATCTGGCTTCCGCGAGGCCGGCTGGCGAAATAGGCGTCCGATTCCGCGGTGCTCGCCTTGCTGACCCGGCCCTCGAAGCGCACCTGGATGCCTTCGCGGATCTGCTTCCAGTGGAAGCACAGGGCGACCTGGGCATGCTCGGCCATTTCAGAGGCCTTGGCGCTCTCGTAGTTGGTGAAGAACC
Source organism: Luteibacter sp. (assembly GCA_035603855.1). Taxonomy (GTDB): domain Bacteria; phylum Pseudomonadota; class Gammaproteobacteria; order Xanthomonadales; family Rhodanobacteraceae; genus Luteibacter. The sequence goes on from DATNJP010000452.1 coordinate 3,354, forward strand.
GGAGGCCCTTTTCGTCGATCGTCTTGAGCAGCACGATGCGCGAGTGCACGCGGCCGCCCTTGTCGACGGTGGCCAGGTTCATCGCCGTGGGCTCCGGATCGCTGCTGGCCCTGGCCTCGTCGAGCAGGCCGCGAAAGGTATCGAGAATGTCTGGGGTAAGCATGACGGTGGGCTATGCTGTCGGCCATGGAATCCACCGATGCTAGCACGCTGGCCGCCAGCGTCCTCGGGCGTTTCGTCGCGGCGATCGAGCAGGCTCCGCGCCCCTTCGTGCTGGGCATTTCCGGCTTGCAGGGCAGCGGGAAAAGCACGCTCGCGGCGTCGCTGATCGACGCCGCCCGCGAGCGCGGCTGGGCGGCCGTGGCGATGTCGCTGGACGACGTCTACCTCACCCGCGCCGAGCGCGAAGCGCTTGCGAGGGACGTGCACCCGCTGCTGAGGACCCGGGGCGTTCCCGGCACGCACGATCTCGCCCTCCTCGCGTCGACCGTTCACGCACTGGAGCGGGCCGAGCCGGAACGACCGGTCCGGATTCCGCGTTTCGACAAGGGACATGACGACCGTTATGCACCCGCGCTATGGCCGGAGATGGCCGAGCCGCCGAAGCTCGTCGTACTGGAAGGCTGGTGCCTCGGCGTGGAACCCGTCGATGCAGCATCGCTTACCGCTCCGATGAATGCGCTGGAACGCGACGAGGATGCCGACGGCACGTGGCGGCGCTGGGTCAACACGCGGCTCATCGGCTACCTGCCGATATGGGAACGGCTCGATGCCCTCGTGGTGCTGCACGCACCGTCGTGGGATGTGGTGGCCGCATGGCGTGACGAGGCCGAGCAACCATTGCGTGAGCGCGGCGAGCCGCGCGCGATGGATGCCGATGAACTGACGCGATTCCTGCAGCACTACGAGCGGATCAGCCGGCGTGCTCTCGAGACGCTGCCTGCGAAGGCCGACATGCTCCTGTCGCTCGATGAAACCCGACGCGTCCATCGCCGGTCAGATTAGCGCGGCGTAGCCTTCCCTCGCGTCCGGCCACATGCAGCGAAAGCCCGTCGCCCGAAGGCGGGCATTCGACAGGCGCTTGTTGCCCACGCCCGCCGGACCCGGGCCGTCCGGCGGTAACGGCGCGCCGAGAAGGTGGGCAAGGTGGTCGTAGAGCACGTCGATAGGCAACGGCGTGTCGTCCACGCCGAGATACACGGGCTCGGGCACGGCGACATCGAGGACGCATGCCAACGCCGCCGCGGCATCATCGACATGGATGCGATTCGCGAATACCTGCTGTCCACGCGGCACGGCGGCCTTCCCTTCGCGAATCCGATCGAGCAGCTGCGTGCGCCCCGGGCCATAGAGCCCCGCAAATCGCACCGAAACACCGCCCACGTTCCGCGCGGCCAGCCAGCGCTCCGCCTCCAGCAGCACGCGACCGTTGAACCCCGGCGGCGCGGGCGGCGTGTCCTCGTCGATCCATTCACCGGCATGGTCGCCATACACCGCCGATGACGAGACGAACAACGTGCGCTTCGGCCGTTCCGGCAACGCGTCGATCAGGTGGCGCAAACCGTCGACGAAAACCGCCCGGTACGCCGACTCGTCTCGGGCGTCGGGCGCCGGGGCAAACACTACCGCGTCGACCCCCGGCAGGCCAGCCAGGCTCTCGGGGCGCGTCAGGTCGCCGCGTAACCAGGCGATGCCGTCGCCACCTCGGGCCACGCCACGGCGCAGCGCATGGACCTTCCGTCCCTCGGCGACCAGCCGCCGCGCCAGCCGGGTGCCGACGTCGCCGGCGCCCGCGATGAGGACGGTTTCATATCTCTGCGCAGGGCTTGTTGCTAGCATGAGCGTGATGAATCCTTCGCCCAACCTGTTCCTGGTCGGCCCCACGGGCGCCGGCAAGACCTCGATCGGACAGCGCCTCGCGGCGCATTACGGCCTGCCCTTCGTCGACCTCGACGTCGAGATCGAGGCGCATTGCGGCACCACGATCGCCGACATCTTCGAACGCGAAGGCGAGGCGGGGTTTCGCGCACGCGAATGCGCGCACCTGGACGAGTTTAGTCGCCGCGAAGGCATCGTGCTCGCGACCGGCGCCGGCGCCGTGCTCGACCCCGCCAACCGCGACGCGCTGATGGCGCGCGGAACCGTGCTGATGCTGGGTGTGGACGTCGACGAACAGCTCGACCGCCTTCAGCACGATACCGTGCGACCGATGATCGCCGGCGCGGATCGCCGCGGCCGTCTCGAATCGCTGGCCGGACACCGCAATCACCTCTACGAGGAAATCGCGGACCTGATCTTCCGCGGCCGCCACGAAAGCGTGGACGACGCGGTGCCGCGCGCCATCGCCCTTCTCGAACGCCACTGGAAACGCGCCTGATGGAAACCGTCGACGTCGACCTCGCCGGACGCAGCTACCACGTCTGGATCGGACCTGGCCTCATCGCCAACAGCGCCCGTTGGCGCGCGGCGATACGCGGCCGGCACGTGCTGGTCGTCAGCAATACCACCGTGGCGCCGCTGTATCTCGACGCGCTGGCCAAAGGCCTCGAGGGTCTGCACTGGTCGTCTTATCTGATCGACGACGGCGAAACGCACAAGACGTTCGCGAATGTCGGGCGCGTGCTGGAAGCGCTGGGCGAACTCGGCGCGACGCGTGACGCCTGCGTCATCGCCCTTGGCGGCGGCGTGGTGGGTGACCTGGCGGGCTTCGCGGCCGCCTGCTGGATGCGCGGCATCGACTTCATACAGGTCCCCACGACGTTGTTGTCCATGGTCGATTCGTCGGTGGGCGGCAAGACCGGCGTGAACCTTCCCGCCGGCAAGAACCTGGCCGGGGCGTTCCACCAGCCGCGCGCCGTTATCGCCGACATCGATGTACTGAGAACGCTGCCGCAGCGCGAATATCGCGCGGGCCTGGCGGAAATCGTCAAGGGCGCGGCCATTGGCGATCCCGCCTTCTTCGCCTGGCTCGAGGCGAACGCGGACGCTCTTTCCAACCGCGAATCCGCGCCGCTGATCGAAGCGATCGCCCGAAAATGCCGGTACAAGGCAGGCGTCGTGGCGCGCGACGAAACCGAGCAAGGCGAGCGTGCGCTGCTGAATCTCGGCCACACCTTCGGGCATGCGCTGGAGACCGCGGGCAACTACAGCGAAATCCTCCACGGCGAAGGCGTCGCCATCGGCATGGTGCTGGCGGCTCGCCTGTCCGAACGCCTGGGCATGTCGACCGCCGAAGACACCCAGCGTCTGGTCGCCCTGCTGCAACGCCTGGGCCTGCCCACCGAACCATCGAAAGCGCACGCGGCCAGCCGCCTGCTCGAGTTGATGCGCCTGGACAAGAAGAACACGGCAGGCACCCTGCGCCTGATCCTGTGGCGCGGCATCGGCAAAGCGGAGATCGTCTCCGGCGTGGCCGAAGACGATGTACTTGGCGTGCTCCCCCCTTAAGCCGACCGCCCCCCTTTCCAGGTCCTCACCTGTGGGAGAGCCACTACAGCTGTGGGAGAGCCACTACACCTGTGGGGAGCCACTGCACCTGTGGGAGCCGCTTCAGCGGCGAAAAGCCAACGGAGCGGCCAAGCCGCAACGCCCCATCGCCGCTGAAGCGGCTCCCACACACAGCGCCGCACCGCCCATCGCCGCTGAAGCGGCTCCCACACAGAGTGCGGCATCGTGCATCGCCGATAATTCGTCGGTCGTTGAAGCAGTGGCTGACCAAACCCCCTACAATGATCGGCCCTGCGCCAGCCTGGATCGCTCGATGCGGATCTACCTGCAAACCATGCCCGAAGCGGGGGCTGAAGCCCCTCGCTACGTCCAGATCACGCTCGAGCAAGACCTGCTCGGCGGCTGGACGCTGTACCGCGAAAGCGGCGTACAGGGAGGCAAGGCGATGCTCAAGCGCGAGGTCTTCATCGACCGCGATGCCGCGCTGGCCGCGTTCACCAAGGCGCGCGACGCCCAGATCAAGAAAGGCTTCAAAGTCATGTTCAGCCAAGGCCAGGAGTCGGCGCATGGTCGCTGACACCCTTCGCAACGACCGTTTCCTCCGCGCCCTTCGTCGCGAACCCACCGATACGACACCCATCTGGGTCATGCGCCAGGCCGGTCGTTACCTGCCGGAATATCGCGCGACGCGCACGAAGGCCGGCAGCTTCATGGGTTTGGCGACGAACCCGGAGTACGCCTGCGAGGTCACGCTGCAACCGCTCGACCGTTTCGAGCTGGACGCGGCCATCCTGTTCTCCGACATCCTCACGATTCCCGACGCGATGGGTCTCGGCCTATCGTTCGAGCAGGGCGAGGGCCCGCGTTTCGCCCACCCTGTCCGCGATGCCGCGGCGATCGACCGGCTGGCCGTGCCGGACATGGACCGCGAACTTCGCTACGTCATGGACGCGGTTCGCCTCATCCGTAAGGAACTCGATGGGCGTGTCCCGCTGATCGGTTTCTCGGGCAGCCCATGGACGCTCGCCTGCTACATGGTGGAAGGCGAAGGCTCGCGCGATTTCGCGCGGGTGAAGGCGCTGGCCTGGAACGAACCCGCCCTCGCGCACCGCCTGCTCGATACCGTCGCCCGTTCGGTCGTCGCCTACCTGACCGCCCAGGCACACGCCGGCGCGCAGGCGCTGATGATCTTCGACACCTGGGGCGGCATGCTCGGGCCGGCGCCGTTCCGTGAATTCTCGTTGCGCTACATGAGCCAGATCGTCGACGCGCTGAAGGCCGATCCGGTCAGCCGCGACCTGCCGGTGATCCTGTTTTCGAAGGGCGCCGGCGGCCAGTTGGAAGCGCTCGCCGACTCGGGCTGCGCTGGCCTCGGCGTCGACTGGACCCTGGATATCGGCGAAGCCCGCCGCCGCGTGGGCGACCGCGTGGCACTACAGGGAAACCTCGATCCGGCCGTGCTGCGCGCCTCGCCAGAAGTCGTCGCGCGGGAAGCGCGAGCGGTGCTGGACGCGTTCGGCAACCACCCGGGTCATGTGTTCAACCTGGGCCACGGCATCACCCCGGAAGTCGATCCGGAGAACGTGAAAGTGCTGGTCGATACCGTGCATGAGCACGGCCGGAACATTCGCGGCGCCTGATCCCGGCGCCGCGTCTTCCTCAGAAGATCAGAAGCGGTTCGGCCCGGCGATGTGGCACTTGGCCAGTTCGCCGCGTGCAGCGTTGGCACCGTTCTGGTCGCTTGCCTGCAAGCGCATCTCGACCACCGTCTGCCAGTTGCGCGCGCAGAGGCTGCCCGACTTCGGGCCCATTTCGAACGACTGCTTCGCCAGCTTCTCGGCCAGCGGGTAATCCTGCAGGCGAATAGCGATCTCAGCGCGGTCCTGGATCAGCTCCGGTGCTTCCGGCGCCAGTTTCAGCGCCTGCACCAGCTTGGCGTCGGCGTCGCTGTACTTCCCGGCGCGCTCGTCGGCCTGGGCGGCCTGTTCCAGGCCCTGCACGCCCGGATCGCGCAGGGGCGCGACCTCGATGGCGGATTTCTCGCGTTCACCCGCGGCGCGGACCTGGGCAACGATGTCGTAAGTGGGCTGGGTCGGGCGGGTGGCCTGCGGCGGAGCGGGCTGGCTGCAGGCGGCGACAAGGGCAACGGTGGCGATGGCGCAGAAACGAAGGCGATGCATGGGTCAATCCGTAGGATTACTGGGAACGGCCGGCGCCGGCTGCTGCTCGTCGCCGCCGCCGAACATACCCTTGAATCGCTGCCAGAAACAGCCCTCCTCCGCATCCGGCACGTAACCCGACACGAACGGGAACTGGCGCGCGCCCTCACAGGAGGGGTCGGTGCGCTTGCCGGTCTGCGGGTTCACATAGGCCATCTCCAGGCCGTCGCCCAGCGCCGCGGGCAACGGGCGCGTGGGGAGTTTGCGGAACAGCTCCTGCCACACGCGCATGCTGCCGGTGGCGCCGTACAGGCCGGTCGGCTTGTTGTCATCGCGGCCCATCCACACGATCGCCAGGCGGTCGCCCGTGAAGCCCGCGAACCAGCTATCGCGCTGGCTGTCGCTGGTGCCCGTCTTGCCCGCCGCGTGCAGCCAGGACAGGCCCGAATTGCCGATGGCCGCCGCCGTGCCGCTATTGATCACCTGCTGCATCGCCCAGGTGGTGAGACGCGCGGCCTCCTGGTACTCGCCTTCCCCACCCTTCACTTCGTAGCGCTTGATCGCCTGGCCCTTGTTGTCCATGACGCCGCGCACCGCCACCAGTGGCAGCGCATGGCCATCGGCCGCGATGTACTCGTAAAGCTGCGCCACCTGCAGGGGCGACAGGTCCACCGCGCCCAGCAGCAGCGACGGACTCGGATTCACGTCCTCGAGCCCGAACGACTCGAGGAAGCCCTTGATGCGCGGCACGCCGACCTGCATGCCGAGATTCACGGTCGCGAGGTTCCAGGAATGCACCAGCGCATCGAGCATGGGCACCTGGCCATGGATCTCGCGGTCATCGTTCTGCGGTGTCCATGGCTTGCCGTCGGGCTGGCGCAGGTTGATCGGCGAATCATCGACGATCGAGGCCAGCGACCATTTCTGCGGCTGCGCCAACGCCACCAGGTAGACCAGCGGCTTCACCAGCGAACCGATCGGGCGGCGCGCATCGAGTGCACGGTTGAAGCCCTGGTCGCCGGGATCGCGCGAACCGACCACGGCCAGCACGCTGCCGTTGGCGGTGTCGGTGACCACGGCCGCAGCCTGTGCCGCCGCGCCACGCTTGCCCAGCGCCTTGGTGGTGGTAAGGATCGCCTGCTCGGCATAGAGCTGCGCGGAAGGATCGAGCGTGGTGAAGATCGACAGGCTGCCGTCGCGCAACGCGGCTTCATCGAAGTCGGCGGTGATCTGCGAACGCACCAGCTGCATGAACGCCGGGAAGCGGTTGTGTGGCAGCTGCGCATTCTCGGCGATGCCCAGCGGGGAGGCCTGCGCCGCCTTCGTCTGCGCATCGTCGAGCAGGCCGGTATCGTGGAACTGCTGCAAGACGAGGTTTCGCCGCGCCAGCGCACGATCCGGATAGCGGCGGGGATCGTAGAAGCTGGGGCCCTTCACCAGGCCGATAAGCAGCGCCATCTCCTGTGGCCGCAGGTCCTCAAGGCGACGGCCGAAGAAGAACTCGCCGCCGGCGGCGAAGCCGTGCACGGCCTGGTTACCCTGCTGGCCGAGGAAAACTTCGTTGACGTAGGCCTCGAGGATGCGCCCCTTGGAGT
>DATNJP010000453.1:0-12438 GCA_035603855.1 Luteibacter sp.
CGGTGAACTCGCGGTGCAGGTCGCGGAGGTGGCCGGCCTGGGCCGGATCCGTTTAAGTGTTACGGCCGGAACGCCCGTGGTGCCGCCGGAACCCGTTTCGTTCCAGGACGGTGTACTGAGTAACCGCCACCTGAAGGCCCGCATCGACCCGGTATCGGGAGACATTGTCGAGCTGTCGACAGCGGGCGGAACGGCCAACCTGGTCGATCGTCATGCCGGATGGGCCTTGAACAGCTTCGTGCTGCTTCGAGAGGACGACGTCGCTCATCTCGGCAGGAGTGGCGAGGCAAGCGTGGTGGTCGAAGACCAGGGCCCGCTGGTGGCGACGCTTCGCATCACGTCCACCGCGCCGCTCTGCAACGGCCTGGTGCGTCGTCTGCAGCTTGCGGCGGACCAGGACTTCCTGGAACTGGCCAACACCGTCGACAAGCAGCGCGCCGCGTACGCCGCTGACGCCGATGCCAAGGGCCGTCATCCGGTACGGAAGGAAAGCGTGCAGTTCGCCTTTCCATTCGATATCCCGCAAGGCCAGCTCACGATCGATGTCCCGTTCGCCACGGTTCGCCCGGAACTCGACCAGCTTCCCGGCTCCTGCAAGAACTGGATGCCGGTGGGGCGCTGGGTGGATGTCTCCAACGATGAGGTCGGCGTGACCTGGGTGACCCTCGATGCCCCGCTGATCGAAGTGGGCGGCATCACCGCGACGAAGCTGAATTCGCAGACGGACCCCGAGGTGTGGATGCGCCATCTCGATCCGACGCAGACCTTCTTCTCGTGGGTGATGAACAACCACTGGGGCACCAACTACCGCGCCTGGCAGGAAGGTCCGGTGACGTTCCGCTATGCGCTCCGACCGCACGGACGCGCGGATGCCGCGGAGGCGACCCGCTTCGCCACCGGGCTGAGCCAACCCTTGCTGGTGGGCGCGGCGTCGTCCGAGCCTGGTGTCCGCGAGCCGCTGCTGCGCGTGGAGCCCGCCGACGTGATCGTCCAGGAACTGAAGCCCAGTGACGACGGCGAAGCGTGGATCGTTCGCCTGTTCAATGCATCGGCCACCACCGCCGTCGCTGGGGTGACGTGGGCGAAGCATGCCCGTGTGTCACGGATGTCGCGAAGCGACCTCGCCGAGCAGGCGCTGGGCGAGCTGGACGACGCGATTCCGCTCGCGGCAGGGGAGCTGCTTACGCTTCGTGCGCCACGCGGGCGGTAACGCGCCTGGTCATACCGCCGGCGCAACGGTGGCGTCGGCGGGCTTGTCGCCCAGCTTACGGTAGAGCCGGACTACGACTTCCTCGGCCACGAGCATCGCGACGATCACCACGATCAGGGTCACGATGCCGTTGAACCGTCCCGTGAAGCGCACGTCGTCGCCGAAGAACAGCGTGATCGCCTCGAGGATCACGAACTTCGATCCGAACAGCAGCAGCCATGCGAAGAAGAAGCGGAGGAAGGTGTTGAAGGCACCCGGCCGCGTCTTGAAGAACGCACCCACCTTGTGTTCGATGGCGATGGTCAGCTTGAGCAGTATCTGGAGCACGATGGCGGCCAGCAGGGACGTCGTGAACGAGTCGATGTAGACCTTCGTGGAGTATTCGGCGAACAGGTTCAGCACGACCAGGTCGATGAGCACGGCCGTGAAGTAACGGACGAACAGGCGTTGCTTGTTCGACAGTGTCCCTGCGGTGGCAGGCATGATGACTTCGGTGCCCATGGCGTCACCGGCGGGATTCGGGAAGGGAGGCGTGCCGCCATCGTGTCGGAGGCGCCCGGGGGCGGACAGCGCACTACTACGGAGCTTCGGTGCAGTAGATCTACGAGGGTTTCATCGGCGAGCGCAAGAATCGGAGGGTCGACGGCGCGTGTCCGTCGCATCCTTCCCGGTAGAACGCTGGCACACGGTGAGGCCGATGAAATCCTTGAAGTTCCACGACCAGGAGGCGACCGATGACCTCGGGTTGCGCCTTGAACGCCATGACTGGAAGGCGGTGGGTGAAGCACTCGACGCCCACGGCAATGCGCCTATGCAGGGCCTGCTTACGCCCCGGGAATGCGATGAAATCGTTGCGCTTTACCCGGAGGAAAGCCGGTTCCGCAGCCGGGTGGTGATGGCGAGGCATGGCTTCGGAAAAGGCGAGTATCAGTACTTCGCGTATCCGCTGCCGCCGCTCGTGGGGGCGTTGCGCAGCGCCTTCTACCCGAGACTGGTAGGTATCGCGAACCGATGGAGTGAACGGATGGGGCAGGGCAAGCCCTATCCCGAAGCGCACGCGGCGTACCTGCAGGCTTGCCACGCGGCGGGGCAGATGCGTCCGACGCCCCTGCTTCTCCAGTACGCGGCGGGCGACTTCAACAGCCTGCACCAGGACCTCTACGGTGAACTGTTCTTCCCGCTCCAGGTAGCCATCCTGCTATCGGAACCCGTACAGGACTTCACTGGCGGCGAATTCGTGATGACTGAGCAACGACCCCGTATGCAGAGCCGCGCCGAGGTCGTCCCCCTTCGCAAGGGGGACGCGGTCGTCTTCGCCGTGCAGAACCGTCCGGTGGAAGGGACCAAGGGGGTCTATCGCGTGAACCTGCGGCATGGCGTGAGCCGGGTCCGTTCAGGACACCGGCACACGCTGGGCGTCATTTTTCACGATGCGAGCTGATCGCCTGCCTCAGAAGTCCGCGTGCAGGCTCACGAACGCGCTGCGCGGTTCGCCCACGAATCCGCCCGCACCGTTGGCCGCGATGATGTAGCGGCGATCCGTGACGTTGTGCAGGTTGATATCCACGCCCCACGTCGCCTTGTCGAAGCCCAGCAGCATGTTCACGATGGCGAAAGAGGGGATCGAGTTGACGTTGGTGAGGTCGCTGTAGCTCTTGTCCTGGTAGTTGACGCCAGCGCCAACGCGGAAGCCCGGGACGCCCGCGATGCGGAAGCTGTAGGTGGTCCAGAGGTTGGCGAGGACGTCGGGGGCACCCTGCGGACGGTGGCCTTCCGAGGTAATCCCCTGCGGGTTGTCGGTGATGTAGGCGTTCTGATGCGTCACGTTGGCGAGCAGGTGCCACTGATCGGTGACTGCCACGTCCGCCGAGGCCTCGGTGCCACGGGTCTTCTGGCTGTCGAACAACACGGCCTCGATGCCGTTGACCGTCGCGGCGGTGGCCACGTGGTCACGCTTGACGTCGAAGGTCGCCACGTTCAGCACGATGCGATCGGCCAGCCAGGCGAACTTGATGCCGGCTTCGTACTGCAATGCCGACTCCGGCGCGCCCACGCCGTTCTGGGTGTTCTCGGAATTGAAGTTGGTCAGGTGGCTGCGGGAAACACCCACGTACGGCGACATCCACGGCAGCACCTTGTACAGCGCGCCGATGTTCCAGCTCACGGGCGCATCGTTGCGGGAGTCCTTCACGCCCGCGAGCAGCGGCTTCGCGTCCGTACCGAAGCGTCCCGGGACGCTGATCAGCGGCGTCAGTGACGTGTCCCACCAGTCCTGGCGCACGCCTGCGCGAACCTTCAGCGCGTCGGTGACGTCGATCTGGTCGGTGGCATAGACGCTGTAGTAACGCGCGCCGAGACGATCGTCGTCGCACGAATGCTTCGCGTCGCACAGGAACATGACCGACGCGATCGAGGTCTCGGGTGGCACGGGCGAGAAGGCATCGGGGATGTTCGGCAGGTCCGCCGTCGCGCGATTCGAGGAGAGCTTCTGCTGCTGGTACTCGAAGCCCGTCAGCAAGGTGTGCTGAAGCGGTCCGGTGGCGAACTTCCAGACGGGTTCGAACTGGTAGTCGATGCTGCGATCGCGATCGTCCTGCTGGCGAAGCTGGCGATTGACCACCTGTCCGTTGGTGACCTTGGTGCTGGAGCTGTCGCCGTTGACGACCACGTCCAGCGTGCGATGCAGGTAGGAGAAGCGGTTATTGATCGTCAGGTAGTCACTCACGGCCCATTGGTCGGACAGCGTCGTGCGGGCGAAGTCCGACCGGGATTCGGCGAAGGGCGAGGAATACTTCGCGTTGCGCGAGACGCCGCGGATCGGCGTCCCGTTGAAATAGATCAGGCCGTAGGAATCCGGCGTTTCATGGATGTTACGGAGATCGAAGGCGAGGTCCGTGACGTGGTCGCCCCATTGCCAACGGAAGGCTGGGCGTATTTCACGGTCACGGCCCGACAGGTTACGGAAGCCATCCGTATGCGACGCCGTGGCATCGATACGATAATCGAGTCCATTCACGCCCGTCGGCCCCGTGATGTACGCGCTGCCGGTAAGCGCGCCGTAGGAACCCGCCTGGATGCTGCCACCGTAATGCAGCGTGGACGCCGGTGCGAAGTGAACGATGTTGATCGTGCCACCCGGAGGACCGCTGCCGAACAAGGCCGAACCCGGACCTTCGAGGATCTCGATCCGCTCCACGCCATTGAGCGAATGCGACAGGCCGCTCAACTGGTCGCCATCGGAAAAGCCGTCGCTATAGATCTGCGCATTCAGGCCGCGGATCAGGAAGTGGTCGAAATAACCCTTGGAATCCTGTCCACCTGAATTGATGCCGCTGGCGTTGGACACGGCGTCGCGAAGCATCGTCGCGCCTTGCTCGGACAGCAGCGCGCGGGGAATCACCTGCACGCTGGCGGGCAGGTCTTCCAGCGCCGTATCGGTCTTGCCAAGGGAGGGCTTTTCCTTGGGGCCGTTGGCGCGGTCACCTTCGCCGGCTGGCGCCACGCCGCGCACGGCGACCGGAGCCAGGTTCACGGCATCCTGGGCATGGAGACCCGCATTGCCCACGGCCATGAGTAGTGCGAAAGAAATTGCGTTGAACTTCATACGATCTTGCGACATCCGCTTTCCCTGGTTCGACATTCAAAGACGCGAAGCTAATAGCAATGAGAACTACTAGCATTCAAAGTGCGCGTGAGTGTCGAAGAAGGGCCTTCGGGTTCAATGCCGTTGCATGAAGTTTTGTTTAAGGTCGATCAACTCGACCAGCCACCGCCGAGCGCCTTGCACAGCGCAACGAGATGGATGGCGGTGCTCGTGCGCGTCGAGGCTTCGTTGTTCTCCGCGTCGCGCAGCGTACGTTCTGCGTTCAACACATCGATAAGCGACACGTCGCCGGCTGCATAGCGATTTCTTGCGTGTTCGTAGGCACGCCGGGCCGAAGCGAGCGCGGCCGTCTGGCTGGCGGTCGCGTCGAGACCGTAGCGGTAATGCGCCAGTTGTTGCTCCGCGTCGTTCAGCGCGGCCAGCACGGCTTCCTCGTAAGCCAGCGCCGCCGTCTGTTCGCGTGCCTCGGCGGCACGGATCTCCGCACGCACGCGGCCGCCATCGAAGATGCGCCACGAGACCAGTGGGGCGACGGACCAGTTGCGGCTTCCGCCATCGAACACGTTGCCCGCACTGATCGACTGGAAGCCACCGCTGGCGTTGATCGACAGCTTCGGGAACAGCTCCGCGGTCGCGATGCCGATGTTCGCACTGCTCGCCGCCAGGCGGCGCTCGGCGGCACGTACGTCGGGGCGCCGTCGCAGCAGGTCGGCACGCTCGCCGACAGGAAATGCGCTGAGCGTCACCTCGGGTGTTTCCTCGTTCTCCAGGGCGACCTCACGTTCCGGCAGGCCACCTGACAAGAGCCCGAGGCTCACGGCCGCCGCGTGACGCTGTGCTTGCAGCGGAGGGAGCGCGGCGGCGGCCTCGTCCAGCGAAGCCTGTGCCGTGTCGACATCCGCGCTCGCCAGGTCGCCCGACTGAGCGCGCTTCACGGTCAGGTCGCGGATCTGTCGAAGGGCGGCGACGGAGGCGGTCCGCGCCGCCAGTTCCTTCTGCGTGCCGCGCAAGGTGAGATACGTGCGGGCAGTTTCGGCGGCGATGCTGATTCGTGTCATGGCGGAATCCGCCTCGCTTGCCTGCAGGCTCGCCTGTGCACTTTCCACGGCGCGGCGCGTTCCGCCGAACAGATCGATTTCCCACGCGGCGTCGAAACCGGGCTCGTAGATGGTCTGGCGACGCTCGATGCCGGGGATCTCGCCGATCGGCAACGGACCATTGAGGCTTTGCTCGCGACGCGTGACACCGGCCTTTGCGTTCACCGCAGGCGCATAGCCGCCCCTGGCGGCGTCCAGCGCGGCGCGCGATTCCGCGATCCGCGAAGCGGCCTGGCGCACGTCGAGATTCTGGGCGAGCGCCTGTTCGACGAGGCGATCCAGGGTCGGATCACCGAGCGCGGTCCACCAGCGGGACAGGTCGAGCGGTGCGACGCCGGCATCGGCATTGGCTGGCTGGACCCATCCGTTGCCCGTGGCGATGGCCGGTGGACTCCGGTAATCCGGGCCGACGGCACAAGCGGCCAGCGCGGTCATGCAGGCGACCATCGTCGTCGTGCGAAGAAACAGCGGGAGGTGACGATGCTGCGGTTTCATGGAACATCTCCGGGAATCAGGCGGACGAGCCATCACTAGACCTTGCTCCGCACGAAGAACGTGGCGCCGGCGAGAGTCACCAGCGCGATCACGGCCATCGGCCACAGATGGGTCGCGATGTCCGCGAAGGGCAGGTCCTTGACGAAACTGCCCTGGACGATGACGAGGAAATGCGTGAGCGGAATCGCCTGCGCGATCCACTGGAGCACGCTCGGCATGTTCTCCACGGGCGTGGTGAAACCCGACATCAGCACCATGGGCACGGCCGCCGCGAACGTACCGAGGATCGCCTGCTGCTGGGTCGACGATACCGACGAGATCATGAGTCCGACGCCCACCATCGAGAGCATGTAGAGGATCAGGCTGAGCATGAGCAACACGAACGATCCGGAGAACGGGATACGGAAGGCGAAGATGCCCGCCAGGATCATGACGCTACCCAGCACCGTACCGATGGCCAGCGCCGGCACGGTCTTGGACACGACGATCTCGAAGGTCGTCGTGGGCGAGACCAGCAACTGGTCGAAGGTGCCAAGTTCACGCTCGCGCGCGATCGAGAGAGCGGTGACCAGCAGGGCGATGAAGGTCGTGAGGATGCCGGCCAACCCGGGCACTACGAACCATCGGTAGATCAGGTTCGGATTGAACCAGTGGCGCACCACGGTGGCCTCGGCCGGTGCGCCGCCGGCTGTGCTCAACGTGGCGCCGGTGCGGGCGGCGATGGCGTTGAGATAGCCCAGGGTGATCTGCCCGGAATTCGCGCGACGGCCGTCGACGATCACCTGCACGGTGGCGTTGCGCCTGGCCGCCACATCACGCGAGAAGGTGGGCGGGATGTCCATCGTCGCAATGACCTTGCGCTCTTCGAGCATCGTATGGAGCAGGCCGGGGTCGTGGACTTCCTTCAGGTTTCCGACGAAGTTCGAGGCGGCGACCTGTGACAGGAGTTCATAAGAGGCCTTGCCCGCGTCACGGTTGTAGACCGCGATGTCGACGTTGGTGACATCGAGCGTCGCCGCGAACGAGAACACGATCAGCTGCATGATGGGCGGCACGATGAGGACGATGCGGCTGCGCGGGTCACGCAGCACGCTCAGCATCTCCTTGACGATCTGGGCGCGAAGCCTGGCGTTGAAGAGGCGCATGTCAGGTATCCAGGGTCTTGCGCGTCTTGCGAAGCGCGACGAGGAAGAAGCCCGTCCCGATGACCGCCATGGCGAGCATGTTGGGCAGGAAAAGGGGCCATACGTCGCCGGCGAGGAAGACGGTCTGCAGCGACGCGATGAAGTAGCGCGCGGGTACCACGAAGGTCAGTCCCTGGATGAGGGCAGGCATGGACTGGATCTCGAAGAGAAACCCGGAAAGGAGGAACGCCGGCAGGAAGCCCGAGAGCAGGGCGAGTTGTGCGGCGATGAACTGGTTCCGGGCGACGGCCGAGATGAGCAGCCCCTGGCCGAGCGCAGGCACCAGGAAGGTGGACGACAACGCCAGCAGGGCAAGCCAGGAACCACGAAGGGGCACGTCGAACGCATGGATGGCCAATAGCGTGGCGCCGATGGTGGCGATCAATCCGAGCACGAAATAGGGAAGCAGCTTGGCGATCAGGATCTCGGCGACGGACGCCGGTGTCGAGATGATCGCTTCCATCGTGCCCCGTTCCCACTCACGCGCCACGACCAGCGCCGTGAGCAGGGTACCGATGATCGTCATGACGATAGCGATCGCACCGGGGATCAGGGCACGCCGGCTATCGATCTCCGAGTTGAACCAGAAGCGCGGTTGCAGCGTCACCGCGGAGGCGCCGGCGGGAAGCCGTGCATCGCTGCGCTGGGCGGCCCACCCAAGGACCACGCCCTGCGCATAGTTCGCCACGAAGTTCGCGGTGTTGGGTTGCGAGCCGTCCGTAATGATCTGTACCAGCGGTTGCCGGGGGCCCTTGATCCACTGGCGGTCGAAGGTTTCGGGAATCACCACGTAGCCGCGCAGCGTCCCGGCGACGAGCATGCCCTGTACCTCGCGCCTGTCGCGCGCCGGCGTCACGTCGAAATACCGGGTTCCGGCAAAGGCGGCCGCCAGGGATTGGGATGCCTCGCCGTCGCCTTCCCGCACGACACCGAGACGCACATGCCGGATGTCCAGGGAGACGGCGTAGGCGAACAGCAGAAGCAACACCACGGGGAGCACGAAGGCGATCAGGATCGTGGACGGATCGCGGATCAGCTGCAGCGTCTCCTTGCGCACCAACGCGGCGAGCCGGCGCGGGTCAAGCGCACGGGTGCTCATGCGACGTTCCTCCGCGCTTGCGCATCCCCTTCGTCCGCATCCGCCGCCTGGATCAGATGGATAAAGGCATCTTCCATCGTGGGTTCGGGCCGATCCCCGGATTTCGCCATGGCCTTGAGGGCGTCGGGCGTGTCCAGCGCGATGAGTTTCGACCGGTACATCAGGGCCACACGGTCGCAGTACTCGGCTTCATCCATGAAATGCGTCGTCACCATCACCGTGACGCCCTTGCGCACCAGGCCGTTGATGTGGGTCCAGAACTCGCGTCGGGTGATGGGATCGACGCCGGACGTGGGTTCGTCCAGGAAGAGCACGGGCGGACGATGCATCAACGAGCACGCCATGGCGAGCCGCTGCCGGAAACCCAGTGGCAGTGATTCCGGCGCGGCACCCAGGTAAGGCGTGAGCTGGAAGATGTCGATCATCTCCTGCACGCGTTCGCGCTTGAGCTGGCCCTCCAGTTCGTAGACACCCGCCGAGAATTCCAGGTTCTGGTTGACCGAAAGCAGGCTGTACAACGAGAACTTCTGGGCCATGTAACCGAGCTGACGTTTCGCGTCGCCGGTTGCCTTGCGCAGGTCGATACCTGCGACGTGCGCGTCGCCGCTGGTCGGTCGAAGCAAGCCGCACAGCATCTTGAAGGTGGTCGACTTGCCCGCGCCGTTCGGGCCCAGCAGGCCGAAGATCTCGCCGCGTTTCACTTCGAAGCTGACATCGTCCGTGGCGCGGAACTCGCCGAACTGCTTGGTCAGGTGATGGCAGGAGACGGCGATGTCGCTTTTCAGCTGCACTGTGTCCATGCGTTCGGCCAGCGCCGACGTGCCGCCCGGTCCGCCGCCGAGAAGATCGACGAACGCGTCTTCAAAACGCGGCGCGGCCGGCTCGATCGTGGCGCCGACACGTTTCGCGAACTGCTCCAGTTCGTCGCGCCTGGCATCGGCACGCAAGACGACGCGGACCGAACTGCCCTGGATGACACCGTCGCAGACGGATGTCAGGTCCAGTGCCTGCGACAACACAAGGCGACGCTCGTCGGCGATGCCGTGCATGCTGAAGCAGCGGTTCGCGAGGCGGTCGGTCAAGGTGGCGGGTGGGCCGTCGAACTCGATCTTTCCTTCGTTGAGCAGGATGACGTGCTCGCAACGCTCGGCTTCATCGAGGTATGCCGTGGCCCACACCACGGCCATGCCGTCGCCGATCAGTTCGTTGACCATGCGCCAGAGATCCTGCCGGCTCACCGGGTCGACACCCACGCCCGGCTCATCGAGCAAGAGCACCTTGGGTGTCGCCATCAAGGCGCAGGCAAGGCCGAGCTTCTGTTTCATGCCACCCGACAACTGGCCGGCCAATCGTGTGGTGAATGGCCGGAGCCGGGTGAACTCGAGCAAACGGTCGAAGGTCTCCCCGTGGGAGGTCGGATCCATGCCACGCAGCGCCGCATAGAGCTGCATGTTCTGCATGACCGACAGGTCTTCATAGAGCCCGAAGCGCTGGGGCATGTAGCCGGTGACCGCATGGATGGCTTCGCTGTCCTTGCGTGTGTCGAACCCGGCCACGGTGACGCTGCCTTCGTCGGGTGTCATCAGCCCGGCCATGATCCGCATCAAGGTCGTCTTGCCCGCACCGTCGGGCCCCACCAGTCCCGTCAGGCGACCCGGCTGGATCGTCGCGCTGATACCGCGCAGTGCGTGCACATCGCCGAAATGCTTGCTCAGTCCCTCGATCTCGACGGCGGGTGCCGTCGCCGCGGGCTGGCCGGGCAGGGTGACGTTCATGTCACCGCGCACTCGCGTCGATGGTCACCGTCACCGGCATGCCCTGGCGCAATCCTTCGTCGGCATCGGCGACGACGAGACGCAGGCGGTAGACGAGGTCGGTGCGCAGGTCGGTGGTCTCGACGGACTTGGGCGTGAACTCCGCACTGGGCGAGATGAAGCCGATCTTTCCCTCGTACGTGCGCGCCGACGAATCGGTCTTGATCCGCACGGCCGTGCCGGGCGCGATGTGGCCGAGCTGTGGCTCGGTGACATAGGCGCGGACGTAGACCGGATCGCGAAGGCTCAAGGTGTAGACCGGCGAACTGGTCGCCACCATGGATCCGGGTTCGATGACGCGAGCCAGCACGGTCGCTTTCGTGGGAGCCACGAGCGTGGTGTCGTCCAGCGCGGTGCGGGCCTGGGCCAGTTGGGCTTCGGCGGCAGCGAGGTTGGCCTCGCCGGCATGGATGTCTTCGCTGCGCGAACCGATGCGTTGCAGTTCCCACGCCTGCCGCGCCGCCGCCAGCGATGCGGCCGAGCTGTCGCGCTGGGCACGCGCCGCGTCCACCGTGCGCTGGCTGCTCGATCCCGACGCCAGCAGTTCGCTTTGTCGCTTGAAGTCACGATCGGCATTCCGCGCGGTGGCTTCGGCCTGGCGAACCGTTTCGGCCGCCTGCGCGATCTCCTGCGGGCGGTTGCCCGCTTTCAGCTTGTCCAGTTGCGCCCTGGCGACGCGGGCGTTCGCCTCGGCGGAGGCCAGCGCGTCCCGATAGGGCTGTGCATCGAGCTTCGCCACGACCTGGCCGCCCTTCACCGTATCGCCTTCGTCCACCGACATGGTCACGATACGGCCCGGTTGCCGGAAAGCGAGTTCCACCTGGCGCACGTCGACATTGCCGTAGAGGACCAGCGGCCCGTCCTTGGGTTTCCGCGTGGCCCACCAGAGGGTCGCGGCGACGGCGGCGCCAAGGACAACGACGAGCGCGATGGCGACACGTGTTCTCTTTTGCATGGGTCGGTTCCCGGTTACGCGTGACTACATTGACAGATCAAATTGAAATTCAAATTCGATCTAATGTCAAATGCCACGGCAGGACAGTACCGATCGGTACAAACAGGGTTGTAAAAGACGCGGCTTTAACTTAAATTGAAATTCAAACTACGCACGACCGACCCTCATGCCCACCACGACGACACGAACGAAACGCAGTGCACCGGTACGGTCAGCCCGCACGGACGGCCAGGCGACGCGCCAGCTCCTGCTTGAGACGGCAGGCCGCCTGTTCGCCCAGCGCGGCTTCGCCGCCGTCACGAGCAAGGAGATCACGGAGCACGCCGGCGTGCCCGCGGCGTCCGTGAACTACCACTTCGGCAGTCGCGAGGCGTTGTACGAAGCGGTGCTCGTCGAGGCCCACAACCACATGATCGATCTCAACAAGCTCGCGGCCGCGACGGCATCGATCACGGACCCGAAAGAGAAGATGCGGGAACTGCTCAGCCAGCTGTTACGGGTGGCACTGGGCACGTCGGCGCCCTGGGGTTTCCAGGTGATGCTGAGGGAGGCGATGTCGCCTTCGCCCGCACTGCCCGCGATCGCACAGAAGGCGATCCGGCCCAAGGCGGAGTTCTTCAAGAGCCTGGTGGGCGGTGCGTTGGGGCTGCCGCCGGATCATCCGACGGTGCAGCGCGGGGTGATGCTGACGATCCTTCCATGCCTGGTCGCCATACTTGCGCCCAAGGGCGCCCTGAAGACCCTGCTGCCCGACGCGCTCCGCCATGAGCAGGACTTCATCGACGACTTCATGACCTACGCCCTTGCCGGGCTGGATGCCATCGCCGTGGAGACATCGAAGGGCGCGAAGGCCCCTCGACGTCGATCGTCGCGGGTCAGCTGATTCGTGGCACGAAACCGGGTACGCCGGTGTCCACGACCGCATTGAAGCGCACGTTGGTCGTGATTCCGTCGCGCATCTGACGCATCGCGTCGTCCGG
>DATNJP010000454.1:0-2129 GCA_035603855.1 Luteibacter sp.
CCTCGATCGCGTGCCGGCCTTGCGTCATTCAATGAGTCGCCGGGGCATGGGATTCCGCGAGAACGCACCTTTCGCGGTGCGGGAGAAAACGCCATGAGCGATGCCTGGAACACAACGTCTTCGCGCCGTCGTGGCGGCCCGCTCGACGTGGCCGTGGTGGGCGGCGGCATGGTCGGCGCCACCGCGGCGCTGGCGCTCGCACGCGCCGGTTTTTCGGTCGCCCTGATCGACGCACGCGAACCGGCCGCATGGGCGTCGTCGCAGGAAGTGGATCTCCGCGTCGTCGGTCTTGCCCCGTCGTCGCTGCGCCTGCTCGACGGGCTGGGTGTATGGACGTCCATCCGGGATGCGCGCTCGTCGGCCTATGAGCGGATGGTCGTCTGGGACGCGGAAAATGGCGCGACGATCCATTTCGACGCCGCGGAAGAGGGGCGCGACGTACTCGGTTACATCGTGGAGAACGGCCTCGTGCAGGCCATGCTATGGCATGCACTCGACGATGCCGGCGTGCGCCGTATCGTGCCCGCCGAAGTCGTGGCGTATTCGATGCGCGACGACCGTGCGCAACTGGACCTGGCGGATGGCCAGATCATCAATGCCCGCCTTGTCGTCGCGGCGGATGGGGCTGAATCGCCGTTGCGCACGATGGCTGGCATCGGCACCCATGGGCGCGATTACGCGCAGCGTGCCGTCGTGGCCCACGTCGAGACGGCGCGTCCGCACGAACGCACGGCATGGCAACGATTCCTTCCGACAGGGCCTTTGGCCCTTCTTCCGTTGGCGGATGGTCGCAGCTCCCTCGTCTGGTCGCTGCCGGACGCCGAGGCGACCCGCGTGCTGGCGCTCGACGACGAGGGCTTTCGCGATGCACTGGGCGTGGCCAGCGATTTCCGGCTCGGACCGATCGGCGCCGTGAGCCGGCGTGTCGCCTTTCCGTTGCGTCTGAAGCTCGCCGATCGTTATGAATCCGGCCGCCTCGTGCTCCTGGGCGACGCGGCGCACGCCGTGCACCCGCTCGCCGGACAGGGGGTGAACCTGGGCCTGCGTGACGTCGCCGAACTTCGCGACACGCTGGTCGATGCGCGCGAGGCCGGTCGCGACATCGCGGCCACGCATGTCCTTCGCCGTTACGCACGTCGCCGTCGCAGCGCGGATGGTCTCGATGCCTGGTCGTTCGATGCACTGGAACGCGTCTATGGCTGGCAGGCCGCCCCGCTGGTGGCCGCGCGTGGCGTGGGCGTTCGTTTGCTCGACGCGTTCGGGCCGTTGAAACGCACGCTGGCAAGGCACGCGGCGGGGTTATGAGCGCGGTCACCTTCGGGTAACCGCGCAACCAAGCGAAGGTGGCTTTCCACGGTGCGCCGGACACCCCTATGCTTGGCCCACTTTCCATGGAGTCACGCCGATGCGCCGTTCCTTGATTGCGTTGTCCTTGCTGGTCCTCGGTCACGTGGGCGCCGCATCCGCGGCGATGGTCGCCAAGCCGGTGCAGTGGACCGACCAGGGCGTGACCTATAAGAGCTTCCTGGTGTACGACGACGCGGTCGCCGCCAAGCGTCCGGGGCTGGTGATGGTGCCCAACTGGTACGGCATCAACGACATGGCGCTGGCGAAGGCGAAGGAGATCGCCGGGAAGGATTACGTGATCCTGCTGACCGACATGTACGGCGGCACCACGCGCCCGACGTCCGAGGCGGAAGCCGGCGCGGCGGTGAAGCCGCTCTATGCCGATCGCAAGATCATGCGTCAGCGCGTCTCTCGCGCCTTCGACGAGCTGAAGGCGCAGGAGAAGAACGCACCGATCGATCCGGCCAGGCTCGCGGCGATCGGTTTCTGTTTCGGCGGCTCGGCGGTGCTCGACCTGGCGCGCGCCGGTGCGAACGTCGCCGCCGTGGTCAGCTTCCACGGTCTTCTGGCCACGGACGACCCGAAGCTCGCTTCGAATATCCACGCGAAGGTGCTGGCGCTGAACGGGGCGGACGACGCCAATGTCCCGCCTGAGCAGCGTGCCGCCTTCGAGGCCGAGATGCGCGACGGGAAGGTGGACTGGGCGTCCGAGGACTTTGGTGGCGCCGTCCATTGCTTCACGGAGAAGGAAGCCACCACGCCGACCGGCAACTGCCGCTACG
>DATNJP010000455.1:0-2099 GCA_035603855.1 Luteibacter sp.
TCAGATCGCCACCGCCATCCACACGCACCGTGGCGATGTGGTCCGAATCCGCATCCATCTCCGCACGGTCGTCCGCGAAGACGATCAGCTCGCCGCCACGTGCCCGTACTTCCTGAAGGTTTGACTTCAGCTTGTCCAGCAGCGGCCCATTCGGCGCCACGGCCACGATCGGCATATTCTCGTCCACCAGCGCCAGCGGACCGTGCTTCAGTTCGCCTGCCGGGTAAGCCTCCGCATGGATATACGAGATTTCCTTGAGCTTGAGCGAACCCTCGAGGGCCACCGGATACTGGGCGCCACGGCCAAGGAACAGCGCATGCTGTTTGTTGGCGAAGTGGTCGGCGATCTTCAGGATTTCCGGCTCGCTCTTCAGCGCGTTCTCGATGTAACGCGGCAGGGACTGCAGCTCCTTGCAATGCTCGAGATACTTCGCGCCATCGAGACCGCGGCGCCGCCCCAGGTCCAGCGCCAGTAGCGCGAAAGCCGCCAGCTGCGTGGTGAACGCCTTGGTCGAAGCGACGCCGATTTCCGGGCCGGCGCGGGTCATCAGGCGCAGGTCGGATTCGCGCACGACGGACGACTCGGGCACGTTGCATATCGCGAACGTCGCGAGGTAACCGCGGCGGCGGGATTCACGCATGGCCGCCAGCGTGTCGGCCGTCTCGCCGGACTGCGACACCGCCACGAAGAGCGTGTTTTCCGGCACCACCACGTCGCGGTAGCGATACTCGCTGGCGACTTCCACGACGACCGGGATGCGGGCGAGCTGCTCGATCCAGTACTTGGCCACCATCCCGGCGTGGTAGCTGGTGCCGCAGGCGACGATGTGGATGCCGTGGGTCTTGTCGAGGATGGGATCCGCGTCGATGCCGAAGATGTTCGGCAGCACGCCATGCGGACCGATGCGCCCTTCCAGGGTATCGGCGACGGCACGCGGCTGCTCGAAGATTTCCTTCTGCATGTAATGGCGGTATTCGCCGCGCTCGACGGAGTCGGCGCTGATCTCGCTTTCGTGCGCCGTCCGGTCCACCGCATGCCCGTCGAGATTGAAGACCTCGACGGTGTCGCGGGTGATCTCGACGACGTCATCTTCTTCGAGATACATCATCCGGTTCGTGACCTTGATCAGCGCCTGGGCATCGGAGCCGAGGAAGTGTTCGCCGATACCGATACCGACCAGGAGCGGGCAGCCACGACGGGCGCCGACGATACGACCGGGTTCGTCGAGGCTCATCACCGCGATGGCGTAGGCGCCCTCGAGTTCACGCACAGCGGCGGTCACCGCCTCGCGAAGCGGTTTGCCGGCCTGCACGTGCTCATCGATGACCGCACCCATCACCTCCGTATCGGTTTCAGAATGGAAGGTGCGCCCCTTCGCCTTCAGCGAATCGCGCAACGACGCATAGTTCTCGATGATGCCGTTGTGCACGATGGCGATACGCCCCTGCACGTGGGGGTGCGCATTCTTCTCGCTGGGCACGCCGTGCGTGGCCCAGCGCGTATGCGCGATGCCCGTGCCGCCCGGCACCGGATCGGCATCGTAGAGGGCTTCCATCTCGCGGACCTTGCCCTTCGCACGGACGCGGCGGATTTCCCCGCTGTCGGCGATGGCCATGCCCGCGGAGTCATAACCACGGTATTCGAGGGCCTTCAGGCCCGCGATGAGGATGGGCGCGATATCACGCTGCGCGACAGCGGCGACGATTCCACACATGACGCTTCCCCTTTCCTTAATTGACTTTGCGGCGCAGGTAATTGAGCAGATCGATGCGGGTGATCAGGCCGAGGAACTGTTCGCCATCGACCACGATCGCCACATGACCCTTCTCGAACACGGGCAATAGTGCCTCGATCGGCGAGGTCACCTGGAGCATTTCCGGCGAGGCGATCATCGCCGTCGACACCGGGTCGCGGAATTTCGTTTCGTCCGCATGCACGTGAAGAAGCACGTCGGACTCGTCGAGGATGCCGACGATGCGGTCGTTCTCCATGACGGGCAGCTGCGAGACGTCATAGAGCTTCATGCGGTTGTATGCGGTGATCAGCATGTCATCCGGCTTCACCACCACGGTGTCGCGCTGTGCATACGGACGAAGGAT
>DATNJP010000456.1:0-4154 GCA_035603855.1 Luteibacter sp.
CAGCAGGGCGGCGCCGAGCCATACCAGGCGCATCGCGCCCGCACCCTTGCGGCCGAGGAACATGGCCATGGGCAGCGTGGCGGCGAACAACAGGCCGAGGTCGTTCGGGTCGTTGAAGATGCCGACGTACTGGATGCGTCCGCCTTCACCCAGCGGAATGCCTGTCCAGCCCATGCCGGTTTTCGCCTGCTCGATGCCATGCAGGGCGAGGATCGCGGCACAGGCCACGAAGACACTCATCGCCACGCGCACGCGCTTCTGCGTGCTGCACGACGCACCGAATACGAAGAAGGCGATGACCACCGGGCCGAAGCGGGCGATCTCGTCCAGCGCGCCACCGGTCCAGCCGTTGGTCACCTGCGAGATCATGAGCACCAGCAGGAAGGCCGGCAGGATCACGAACTGCGGCGCCTCGAAGGTCTTCTCGCGCGAGGCGGTCCACGCCGCGAAGGCGAGCAGGAGCACGACAGGAAGAATGGGTACCGTGTCCAGGCCCGGGACATAGTCCTGGGGCCGGATGATGGTCAGCACCACATAGAGGAGGATCAGGGGGAACATGGTTGTTCCTTGGGTCCCGACGCCTGGTGCGCGGGTGTGGGATAGCTCATCAGCTGCGGCAGCGCGAGCATGGCGGCGAACCAGCCCGGTCCCATGTTGCTTTCCACCGGCAGGCGGTACAGCGAGTAACGGTTCTCGCTCGGCTCGGCGTTGGTGCCGCAGATGTAGCTGCAGGCCAACTGGAAACCGGCGTTGCGCGTCGCCGAGATCACGGCGTCGTTATAGGCGCGGTCGCCGCCAACCGGGTACGACATAAGCAAGGCCGGGTTACGCAGTTCGCGGTCCAGCGTGGCCTTGGACGCGCGGATCTCGCGTTCCATTTCATCCTGCGGAAGGCGGGCCAGCATGCGGTGGTGCACGCCGTGCGAGCCGAACTCCAGGCCAGCCGCTTCCATCTCGCGCGCCTGGTCCCAGGTCATGGGACGGCAGTCCGCGGGTCGCGCATTGGCGGACGGCATGTTCCACTCGGCCTCGAGCCGTTCGATCATTGCGGTCTGGCCGAGCGCGTCGAGCCACTTCATGCGCAGCAGCACGTTACCGGCGACACGGCGGCGCAGACCGCGGTCGGCCGGAAGCACGACATCGATCGACAGCTCGGGCAACACCAGGCGCGTGGCCGTGGTGAGCAGGATCATGTGCACGAGCCAGTCGTAGGCATACGGCCTGCCGCTATCGATATGGCCGGTCGAAACGAAGAACGTGGCGGGTACGCCCAGGTCGTCGAGAATCGGTGCCGCGATGCGGTAGTTGTCGTCGTACCCATCGTCGAAGGTGACGGCGACCGTATCCGGCGGCAAGGCTTCACCGGCATCCAGCGAGGCGACGACATCGGTGAGCCGCATCGGACGGAAATACTTCTTGATCCGCAGCATCTGCTCGCGGAATTCCGCGGGCGGTGTGCTGATGAGCTCGAGGTCGAACTCGTAGGTCTCCGGATCCGGCAACGGCATCACGCGGTGGTACGCGAGAATGCGCAGGTCGCGCTGCCACCACGCACGCACGCGCTGCAGCGAATGCAGCAGCCCGCTGGAGTAACAGAGTTCGCCGAGCCGGCCACGGATGCCGGGCGCGCCGCGCGGGGTCATGGGGTTCACCATAGGTGCAGCCTTCGATTGCGTGCGAAGGCGAGGAGCGCCTGTGCCGCGAAGAGGTTGAGGTAGAAAAACGCTACGGCGATGCGCAAGGGCAACAAGCGGCCCAGCGGGGGTTGCAGGCGTGCAAGACCGACCAGGAGCAGGCCGGCGACGAGTCCTCCGAAAGCCACGGCATACATGGGATGGCGATTGACGAGCAGGCCGCTGCTGACGGTCAGTGCGACGATCAGCCAGGGTGCCATCAGGCGCAGCAGCTTATGGCTCACGAAGCGGAACCACAGCGGATTGCTCCACGGCGCCAGCAGCCACGGCGCCAGTTGCACCAGTTGGTAGTTGCCCGCGAGCGTACGGATCTTGCGACGGCGTTCGTCTTCCGGCCCTTGCGAGGGCTGGTCCCAGGCCATGGCTTTCGGCTCGAAGACCACGCGCTTGCCTTGTGCGGCGACCCGCATCGGCATCAGCACGTCGTCCAGCACGGTGCCTTCGGGAAGCGGCCGGAACAGCGAGCGGCGCATCGCATACAAGGCGCCGCTGACACCGATCGTCGAGCCGGACAGGCTCTCGGCATGGCGGATGCCTTTTTCGTAGCGCCAGTAGAAGTCCACGCCCTGGGCGAAGCCACTGCGCACGTTCTCCATGTGCAGCTCACCGCCGACCGCGCCGACGGTGGGATCGCCGAGATTCGCCACCAGTTCCTTCAGCGACACGGGTGAGAGCTTCTGACGGATATCGGTGAACAACAGCACCTCACCGTGCGCGTGCTGCACGGCATCGTTGAGGCAGGCCGCCTTGCCACGCCGCGTCGGGAAATCGAGCACGGTCAGGCGTGAGTCCGTCGAGCGGCGAAGCAGGGCGACGGTCGTATCGGTGCAGCCGTCGCAGGCGATGACGATGTCGATCAGTTCGGCGGGATAGTCCAGGTGGCGCAGGCCGTTGAGTTTGGCGCGGATGTAGCGCTCGCCGTCATGCACGGCGATCACGACCGTGACCGTGGGCAGGATGGCGCGCTTCGCGACGGGCTGCGGGCGCATGCGCGCCAGCAGCCACATCAGCAGCGGATAGCCGGCGAACACATGCACCAGCAGGATGGCCGAGGTCCAGCAGACGAACCAGGCGATGGTGGTCATGGTGGCGTTCCCCCCGGGCGCCTGGTCAACCGCGTCCGAGCAAGCGACTGAGCAAGCCGCCACGCTTCGCAGGCGTCGTCGTGGCTGCCGGCGTGGCAACCGCGAGTTCCGCGGCGAGCGTGCCCAGCGTGCCGTTGGCGATGTCGAGCAGGTTGAGTTGCACGCCAGTGAGCTTCTGCACGCGGACGGCCATGTCCACCGCCAGCAGCGAATGGCCGCCGACGTCGAAGAAGTTGTCACTGGTCCGGATGCGCGACATGCCCAGGAGTTCCGTCCACACGGAGGCAAGCAGGCGCTCGCTTTCGCTTTCCGGCTCGCTGCTGCCGGCCGAGGCGTTGTTCCACGGTTCCGCGGGCAGCGGCAGGGCGTCGACGTCGGCTTCGCCGGTCGCCAGCATCGGCAACGCGTCGAGCACGGTGAGGTGCGCGGGCATGGACCAGGCCGGCAACGAGGTGGCCAGTGCGGCGCGCAGGCCATCCGCATCCGGCGGGCTGCCCGGTGCGCCAACCGCATAGGCGTCGATGCGCGTCAGGCCGGCATGGTCGGTACGCGGCACCGCCACGGCACGGACGATGCCGGACTGGGCGAGCAGCAGGGTTTCGATGGCCGCGGGTTCCACATCGAGGCCGTGGCGGCGCACGCGGCGGTCGTCGCGATCCAGCAACTGCAACTGGCCATCGGCCAGCCAGCGGCCGCGATAGCCGGTGCGCAGGAGGCGACCGTCGCCGGGCTGGCGTTCCGCATTGGCGCGTTGGCCGAACGGCGTCGCGAGCGTGCGGCCTGCGATGGCGACTTCACCGGTCGCGCCGATGGGGCAGGGTTCGCTGTCGTCGTCGAGGACCCAGATCTCCGCATGGGTGACCGGGCGGCCTTCGTGCAAGGCATCGGCCACGCGCTCGACGCGGCCACAGGTAGCGACGGGTGCCGATGTCGCATCGCCGAACAAGGTCCAGAGTTCCGCCGTGGAGGCGACGATGCGCCCGGCCATGTCCGGCGTTGGGGTACCGCCAGCGACCACGGCACGCAGGCGGCGATCGCCCGGCCAGCCCTTGTCGAGCAGGGCGTGCCAGGTCTCCGGCGTGGCGATGAACGTATCCAGCTCGCCGAGGTTGCCGTGCGCTATCGCGTAGTCGTCCGGCACGCTCCATGTCGCGCCTTGTGCCAGCGCGAGCAACGGTTCGATCACGGACATGGGATCGGCGGGCAGGGCATCGCCCGAGATCCGCTGGCCAGGCTGCACGCTAAGCGCGTCGGCCAGGCCTTCCACGGCTCCGGCGACGGCGCGATGCGAGAACGCGACACCGCGGGCCCTTCCGTCCGTGCCGGGTGCATGGAACGCGATCGCCGCAGCGTCGGGGTCCGCACGGTCGGCCAT
>DATNJP010000457.1:0-7136 GCA_035603855.1 Luteibacter sp.
GTTACTGGACGCGCGGTATACGACGGGTCAGGTAATCCGGGTGGACGGCGGGCGGTCGCTTACGATCTGACGTCGGCGCCGGCCGGGAGAATCGTTTCGCCGGTTCGATTGACATACTCGTTCGGTAATATCGACGAGACCGCGCCTAGATCCGCGTCGGGCTCCAAGAGCCGCCACTGATCAGGTAGCGACAGACGTTGGCCGCCTAGGCGCCGGATCGACGAGCTGATTTACACAGGGAAGGGACCAAATGAGGTTTGAAGCAGAGCCAGCGGATGGTACGCAGCCGGGAACGCCCGTGACTCGTCGCGGTCAGCGCTGTTTCGCCGTTACATACAAAGACACTTCGCGTGCACGAACCCATGTCCGTGCCACGACGGAGCACGCGTGTCATCTTACGATGGGCATAGCGTGATAAACCGCGCTGCACGAGACAGACGAACACATAAAGGATTATCAATGCATTTCAAGTTTTCCATTGGAGAGTCCCGAACCGAGGATAGCGCCCTCGCGTTTGTCCTTACTCGTATGGAGCCAGGTGCTGGCAAGAACGATCTGGAAATTCAGTTCGAGATTCACTGTTGCGGTGAGATCGAACGTCACGCGCTACCCGCCGAATCGATTGGAGAGTCGGGCCAAATCGTTGCGATCCGCATAACCCAGCAGCGTGTAGTCGACTACTTCATTCGCTTTAAGACCCTGCTACATGTCCACGAAAGCGATGTTTTGTTCATGGGTGACATAGCGTCAGGCATGACTGGGATGTTCGCTGTCGATCCGACGCTCATGGCCGACACGACGTACATGCTAACAGTCACGACCGAGATCGCGACCGCGAATGGGTGGGAGGGACTACCAAGGGCGCCGTACCCTTTGGAAAGCGATGTGATCCTAGGCAGCGTTACGGTCCCTGAAGGCACACTGGAGGATCTGGAGGACAACGCATGACGCCCTCTCCCTCTCCGTCAGAAGCGTTTCGGACCACCCTATCGCGGCTACGCCCACCACGAACAACCGCGAACTGGACGCAAAGGACCTTGACGGTATCATCGCGTACCTGGAATCACCGGACTCTGGTCCTGATAGCAAAACCAGTTTCGCGGACTATGTCAGCCGGAAACTTCAGCAATATCCTCCGATGCTTCAACCCGGCCAAGGCTACGTAGCGTTCTCGGGCAAGGACTCGTACGGTAATCCCAACTACGACAACGCAATTAGATACGCAAAAGAATCTGGCGGATCTGTCGGAATCATCGGGGACACACCCTGAGGCCAATTTGTTAGCAACGCACAAAAGAACCCGGAGATTCTGCGTGTCACGCAGAAATTCGGGCGGGAACTTAAAAAGGCGGGGTTTACGAGTCCTACTTAACAAGCCACTCGGCACGGTCACGGACATGATGTGGAACGCAGGAAGCCCGGAATTCGCGCGGAACGCCGTGCTCAGCGGCCGTCCTATTCGTGGCTTTGTGGAAAATGCGCCCAAGGCGCGTGGCTTCTCGAATCACGAACGCCCGGTCCTGCTGTCCAGCCCCGAAACCCTCTTCAACGGACGCAGTATGAAGAGCATGGACCATGCGCCCCTGGCTGGCGCACGTGAGTCGGCCACCACGTTTCTTCTGCGCGCCTACAACACATCCGATGTCATGCTATGCAACGATGGAAAACTCTGTGCCAACGTGAATCCGCATTAGCAGAAGGCCCCGGATAACGGGGCCTTCTTCGTTACGGACCGCTGAATTCAGTCCTTCTGGCGAAACGCCGACTCCAGCAGTGCGCGATCGAAGCCCTGGCCCGGATCACCTTCCTGCGTGTAGCGATAGAGCGCCGCCGAATAGACGCCGTGCATCGCCGACTGGAACAGGCTGAGGGCGACGAGGCTCACGACCGCGATGACGCCCACCGCCACCATCAACGCCACGGAATGCGTGCTCGCCGCGGCGAAGAACAGGATGGCGCTGACGAAGATCAGGCAGAACGTGAGGATGCCGCCGGCCAGGCCGATACCCGCGTTGCCGATGAGGTTCTCTCCCCAGGTTTCCCTGAGCGCGGACGCGCTGCGCTTCACCGCGTCCACCGGACCGACGTCCTGCGCGGCGAGCACGGGAACGACGAGGAACGTCGCCACGGTCCAGCCGAGACCGATCAGGCCGATGACGATGCGGCCGATGAAGCCGAAGCGTTCCTGCAAGGCGCGCAGGATCATGCCCACCGTGGCGGCGATCAGGGCATAACCGATGATGTTCGTCAGTTTGCCCATCGCGGCACGAAGGCCATCGCCCAGCGTCGGGTTGCCGCCGTCGAGACGGATCAGGGCCGCCGAGGCCAGGGCCACGTTGAAGAAGATGACCACGCTGTACTGGACGAAATAGAACAGGAAGCTCACCAGCAGGAACATCGGCGAGGCATGCTGGCGCTGCCCTTCGAAGTCGGCCTGGTGATGGGAGATCAGCGTGAACACCGGCCAGGCGAACGTGGCGATCACCACGAGCGATGCCAGGCCTGCCAGGAGCGGAAAGAGCATCAGCTCCTTGTCCTGTCGAAGAACATTGGCGCTGGCTTTCATCAGCGCCCAACTGCGTGCGAACTTACCCATTCCCTACCCCCATGGTCCGATGTGGCACGGGTTGTAGCATCTTGCGAAGGCGCTCGCCAGCGATCCGCTTCAGGCGACCCGCACGGCCTTCGTGCAGGCGTCGTCCACCACCAGGGGCTCGCTCTCCTCCGGGAAAGCGGCCCACAGTTCCGCCATGCTCCGGCCGAGGATGGGGTGGATCAGGCCGGGAGCGATGTCGGTCATCGGCTTCAGCACGAAGGCATGGCGCAGTTCGCCGCGCGGCAACTGCAGGTGACCCTCCCCGCTGAGCACGAGGTCGTCATAGAAGACGATGTCCACGTCGAGCGTGCGGCTTGCATAACGCTTTGCGCCACGCACGCGTCCATGACGATCTTCGAGGGCATGCAGCCAGTCGTTCAGTGCCTCGGGGCCGAGGTCGCTGTCGAGGGCCACGGCGAGGTTGAGGAAATCCGGTCCATCGAAGCCCACGGCCGCGCTGCGGTACACGGGCGAGATGTCGAGCTTGCCGAATCGTTCGCGGAGTTCGGCGACCGCGAGACCGAGCCAGTGTTCCGCGTCGATGTTGGAGCCCAGGCTGAGATAAGCGCGACCCACGTCAGTGCGCCATCATTCGGGACGTACACCGCGTTCGATACGCACGCCGACGGCACGCGCGCCACGGACCGCACCGGGCTTGGAGAGCTTCAGGCGCACCCAGGTCACGCCGAACTCTTCGCGAATGATCTCCGCGCAACGCTCGGCCAGGGTTTCGACGAGGCCGAAACTGGATTCGCTCACGTAAGCCTGCAAACGCTTGGAGATCGACTTGTAGTTGAGCGTGTCGGCGATGTCGTCGCTGGCCGCGGGACGACGGTTGTCGAAGGCCATCTCGAGATCGAACGACAACGTCTGCCGGATCCGGCGCTCCCAGTCGTAGATGCCGATGACCGCGTCGATGCGCAGGTCTTCGATGAAGACGATATCCATGGGGATGAGGCGGTGAAGAGGGCCTTACAGGGTCGGCGACGAGGGCGGATTTCGCAAGCGCCCTCGCCGCGCTCCTCACGCCGCCGGCAAGGTCTCGAGGCTCCAGCGCGGATACACCTGGATCGTCTGGTCCTGGTGCTGCCCCGAGGCGAGGCGGATCGCCCCGGCCAGCGCGATCATCGCGCCGTTGTCGGTGCAGAACGCCAGGCGCGGGAAGTACACGCGGAACCCGTCCTTCGCGGCGGCCTCCGCGAGTTGCTCGCGCAGGCGCTTGTTCGCTCCCACGCCACCGGCGATCACCAGGCGCTTCGCCCCCGTGGCCTCCAGCGCCCGGCGGCACTTGATCGCCAGCGTATCGACGATGGCCTCCTCGAAGCCCCGGGCGATATCGGCGCGCGTCTGCTCGGTCTTGTCGGACGCCTGCCAGGCCAGCAGAACCTGGGTCTTCAGGCCCGAGAAGCTGAAATCCAGCCCCGGCCGGTCGACCATCGGCCTGGAAAAACGGAACCGGCCCGGCGTGCCCTGCTCGGCCAGCCGGGCCAGGGCAGGTCCGCCCGGGTAAGGCAGGCCCATGAGCTTGGCGGTCTTGTCGAACGCCTCGCCCGCGGCGTCGTCGAGGGTGTCGCCGAGGATCCGGTACTCGCCGATCGCCTTGACCTCCACCAGCATGGAGTGCCCGCCCGACACCAGCAGGGCCACGAAAGGCGGTTCCGGCGGGTCGTCCTCGAGCAGGGGCGCCAGCAGGTGCCCCTCCATGTGATGGACGCCGATGGCCGGCACACCCAGTGCCCAGGCCATGGCCCGGGCCGCCGAGGCGCCCACCAGCAGGGCGCCGACCAAGCCGGGGCCCGCTGTATACGCCACACCGCCGAGGTCGGAGGGCGTCAGGCCGGCGTCTTTCAGGGCCTCACGGACCAGGGGAAGCAGCTTGCGCACGTGGTCGCGGCTGGCCAGTTCCGGCACCACCCCGCCGTACTCGGCGTGCAGGGCGATCTGGCTGAAAAGGGCATGGGATAGCAGCCCGCGGCCCGGTTGTTCCGGGTCCCAGCGGAGCAGGGCCACACCCGTCTCGTCACACGACGTTTCCACGCCTAACACGGGCTTTGAATTTTTCATCTCGATCACGTTATAATCCACGGCTCACCCGGATTTCACGGGTCAGTTTAATCAAGTGGAGTTTCCATGCCGAGCGTTAAAGTCCGCGAGAACGAGCCGTTTGAGCTTGCCCTTCGCCGCTTCAAGCGTACGTGCGAGAAGGCTGGCGTGCTGGCCGAAACGCGCAAGCGCGAATTTTACGAAAAGCCGACCCAGGAGCGTAAGCGTAAGCGCGCTGCTGCTGTGAAGCGCCACCTGCGCCGTCTGTCCCGCGACACGACGCGCCGGACCCGCATGTACTGATGCACCTGCCGGTCCCCGTGACCGGC
Source organism: Luteibacter sp. (assembly GCA_035603855.1). GTDB lineage: Bacteria > Pseudomonadota > Gammaproteobacteria > Xanthomonadales > Rhodanobacteraceae > Luteibacter. The sequence continues at coordinate 4,969 of DATNJP010000457.1, forward strand.
ATGGTACAGCGGTTGGCGCGTTTATGCCGCCACCGCACTCAGGCGGAAAATCCCGAGCCGGCTTTGCCGAAAGGCGAAGCCGGCTTTTCGTCGTCCCGGAGAAAGCAATGAGCCTCAAGGCAAAGATCACCGAAGACATGAAGGCCGCCATGAAGGGCGGCGAAAAGGACCGCCTGGCGGTCATCCGCCTGGTCCAGGCCCAGATCAAACAGCGCGAAGTCGACGAGCGGATCGAGCTGGACGACACCCAGGTGCTGGCTGTCCTCGAGAAGATGCAGAAGCAGCGCCGCGACTCGATCGAACAATATGACAAGGCCGGCCGCACCGACCTCGCCGACGTCGAACGCTACGAAATGGGCGTGATCGACGGCTACCTGCCGGCCAAGCTCAGCGAGGCCGAGCTGGACGCCATCATCGACGCGGCCATCGCCGAGTCCGGCGCCAGCACCGCCCGCGACATGGGCAAGGTGGTCGCGCTGATCAAGGAAAAGGCCGCCGGCCGGGCCGACATGGCCGCCGTGGCTGGCAAGGTAAAGACCCGGCTCGCCTGAGCCCAGGCGTTCACGGTTCCGCCACGCGGCTGTCATCATCCTGCGCCGCGCGGCTGGCGGACGTTCCTCCGGCGCTGACGGAGGAACGCCCATGCTCAAGTACGCCATCATCTTCGGCCTGATTGCCCTGGTTACCGGCGCCCTTGGCTTCAGCCGGGTGTCCGGCATCGCGGCGACCATCGCCAAGGTCTGCTTCGCCATCTTCCTGATCCTGTTCGTGATCGCGATCCTGGCGGTCATCGGGGTATTCAAACTCGCCTTCTGACGGCACGACGGACTCCATGCCGACACGGATGCATGGCATCCTAGGCGACTGATGCGTGGCCGTATTCCCGACAATTTCATCGATGAACTGCTGACCCGCGTCGACATCGTCGACGTGATCGAGCGGCGCGTGCCGCTGAAGAAAGCGGGGCGCGAGTGGACCGCGTGCTGCCCGTTCCATAACGAGCGTTCGCCGTCGTTCTACGTCAGCCCGCAGAAGCAGTTCTTCCACTGCTTTGGCTGTGGCGCCCATGGCAGCGCGATCAAGTTCATCATGGACTACGACCGCCTCGAGTTCCCGGACGCCATCGAGGAACTCGCCCAGTCGGCGGGCCTCAAGGTGCCCTACGAGGGAGCCCGCGACGACAAGCCGCGCGAAGACCGCAGCGACCTGTATTCCCTGCTCGACGACGCCGCCACCTTCTACCAGCGGGAGTTGGGCAACAGTCCCGAGGCCCGTGCCTACATCGACCGGCGCGGCCTCGACGACGAGATCGTCAAGCGCTTCCGCATCGGCTGGGCGCCCGCCGGTTTCGACGGCGTCCTGAAGGCCCTGGGCACCAGTGACCGTCGACGCCAGTTGCTCAACGAAGCCGGCATGGTCGCCAGCAACGAGCGGGGCAACCGCTATGATCGCTTCCGCGAACGGGTGATGTTCCCGATCCTGGACCGCCGCGGCCGCGTGATCGCCTTCGGCGGCCGCGTGCTGTCCTCCGAACAAAGTCCGAAGTACCTCAATTCGCCCGAGACACCGCTGTTCCACAAGGGGCGGGAGCTGTTCGCCCTGTGGCAGGTGAAGCAGGCCCACCAGAACCTCACCCGGATCATGGTGGTCGAAGGCTATATGGATGTCATCGCACTCCATCAGGCCGGCCTGCCGATCGCCGTGGCGACGTTGGGCACGGCGACCACGCCAGAGCACGCCGAGGTGCTCTTCCGCGCGGCTCCCGACGTCTACTTCTGCTTCGACGGCGACCGTGCCGGCAAGCAGGCCGCGTGGCGCGCGCTGGAGTCCATCATTCCGCGCATGCGCGACGGCCGCCAGGCCCACTTCCTGTTCCTGCCCGACGGCGAAGACCCGGACACCCTGGTGCGCAAGGAAGGCAAGGACGGCTTCGAGAAGCGCATGAAGGAGTCGATGCCGATGTCCGAATACTTCTTCGAGGAGCTGGCCCGCGACGTCGACATCTCGAAGATCGATGGCCGCGCGCGGCTGGCCGAGCGCGCCCGTCCGCTGATCGCCAAACTGCCCGACGGCGCCTTCCGCGACCTGATGGCGCAGGAGCTGGAGCGCCGCACGGGTGCGAAGGCCGTGCTGGACGCCGAACCCGAGCCGGCCCGTCAGACGCCTTC
>DATNJP010000458.1:0-10239 GCA_035603855.1 Luteibacter sp.
TATTTCGCGCGAAGAACTCGCGCGCCTGCCGGTCGATCAGGATGTTTCATCGGTCGCGATCCTCGCGCCCGGAGTGAACAAGGGTACGGCCGGCTTCGGGGGCATCACGTTCGGCGGTTCGTCGGTCGCGGAGAACTCGTACTACGTCAACGGACTCAACGTCACCGACTTCTACAACCGCAACGGATTCTCGGAAGCGCCGTTCGCCTTCTACCAGGAATTCCAGGTCAAGACCGGCGGCTACTCGGTGGAGTTCGGTCGCACCACCGGCGGCGTGGTGAATGCCGTCACCCGCTCGGGTACCAACGAATTCAAGACGGGTCTGGAGATGACCTTCGAACCCAGCGACTGGCAAGCCACGACGAAGAACCGCTATTGGGACGGCGAGCGCTATATCACGTCGTCCGAGGATCACTACTCGCGCACGAAAATGAACGTGTACGCGTCCGGTCCCATCGTGAAGGACAAGCTGTTCTTCTTCGCCATGTACGAGGCGCGCGGTTACACGCCGCAGAACACGGACAACCTCGGCACCGTGCTCACCCAGAACGATACCGATTCGGGCTTCTGGGGCGCGAAGGTCGACTGGCACATCAACGACAAGAACCTGCTCGAGTTCATGGCCTTCTCGGACAAGGACAAGAACATCGGGTCGGTCTACAACTACGACTTCGCCACGCACACCAAGAGCGACAAGAACGACGAGATCTACAGCGACACCGGTGGACGCAACTGGAACAGCACCTTCACCAGCTACCTTGTCGACAACCTGTCGATGAAGCTGATGTATGGCCGCAACGAGCGCGAGGACTTCACCCGGGCGCAGTCCGATATCGACTGCAACCCCGTTGCGAAGGTGTCCGCCGTGCCGGGGCCGGGCGTACCGCTGGGTTGCAGTACGAGCACGGCGGTGGAGAAGCGCAACGACACGCGCAAGCAGGGCCGCGCCGACTTCGAGTGGACGCTGGGTGACCACGTCGTCCGCTTCGGCTATGACCACGAAGTGGATACCTCGGACTATTCGCGCCGTTATCCCGGCCCGGGTTCGTACTACTACAACATCTACTCGACGACGCCCGGCGCGACCATCGAGAACGGCGGCGTGGTGCCCGCGGGCTACGACGCGTACGTGCGGGCACGCCGCTACGAGATCGCCGGCACCTTTGAAACCACCAACAACGCGTACTACATCGAGGACAACTGGAACATCACGCCGGACTTCCTGCTCAATGCGGGCCTGCGCCGCGACGCCTTCGACAACAAGACGGGCGAAGGCGCGAGCTACATCAAGATGGATAACATGATCGCGCCGCGCCTCGGCTTCTCGTGGGACCTGAAGGGTGACGGCACGACGAAGATCTTCGGCAACCTCGGGCGTTATTACCTGCCCGTCGCGAACGTGATCAACATCAAGCAGGCCGGTGGTTTGCTCGACCAGCGCACCTATTACGCCTTCGACGGATACCAGATCCTCGATCGCAACGGGTCGCCCTATGCCATGCCGATCCTCGGTCCTCAGATCGGTCCCGTGGACGATTCGCAGGGTAACGGCACCGTGGGCGACCTGCGTGCCGAAGTCGACAAGAACATGGATTCGGTCTACCAGGACGAGGCCATCCTCGGCTTCCAGCAGGCCATCACCGACAAGTGGTCGTGGGGCGTGAGTGGCACGTATCGCCGCCTGCACAACGCCATCGACGACATGGAGATCAGTGCCACGCCCCAGTGCGGTGGCGACGGCTATATCGGCTACGTCATGGGTAATCCCGGTCGCAAGGTCACGGTGTACGGCGACACCAACTGCGACGGCGTGCCCGATGGCTACATCAACATCGATACATCGAAGCAGGGCTGGGCGATGTACGACGCCGACGGCAACTACCTCGGCCAGCGCGGCTGGAAGAAGCCACGACGCACCTTCGGCTCGCTGGAGTTCCAGATCGATCGTGCCTGGGACGAGAAGTGGATGCTGAATGCATCGTACGTGCTGTCGTGGAGCCGCGGTAACGCGGAAGGCCCCGTGAACTCGGATACCAACTTCGACGACACGGGCCGCACCGAGAACTTCGACGATCCGTGGGTGAACCTCAATGGCGGTTACCTGCCCAACGACCACCGCCACCAGTTCAAGATCCGCGGCACCTATGCGATCAGCAAGCAGTGGCAGGTCGGCGCCGACCTGACAGCATTGTCCGGTAGCCCGATCACGGGGTATGGCGTGGGCAACCCGTACGACGCCACCGTTTACCACAGCTATTTCATCTGCGTGGAGAACTGCGCCGACCCGGTGTCCGAGAATCGCGTCTACCAGCGCTCGCCACGCGGTGCCGACCGCACGCCGTGGACCTTCAACCTCAACGCCAGCATCACCTACCTGCTGCCGCTGGACGAGAAGAACAACCTTCGCGTGAAGTTCGCCGTCTACAACGTGCTCAACCAGCAACGCACGCTGGGTGTCGACCAGGACCTGCAGACCTCCGTCGGTGGCCTCAACCCCACCTACCTGCAGCCTCAGCGCTTCCAGTCGCCCCGGTTCGGTCAGCTGACTGTCTCCCTGGACTTCTAAGGTCCACTTGCCGGGCGCCCCTGGACCGGGGTGCCCTTTTTTTGGGAGGTAGCGATGCGCCGGATTCTTTCCCTTGGCCTGTTGGCCTGCGCGGCGGTGGCGCAGGCACAGGATCATCCTCTCACCCTCGACACGCATGTCGATATCCCCCTGTCGTACATGCACGACCCGAAGTTCGACGCCGGCAAGGACGGTCCACTGAAGGTGGACCTGCCGAAGATGCGGCGCGGCGGACTCGACGCGGCGTTCTTCGTGATCTACGTGGAGCAGGGGCCGCTCACCCGCGCGGGTTACACCAAGGCCGTGGCGCAGGCGGCACGTAAGTACGACGCCATCGACCTGATGCTGAAGCGCTATCCGGAGCAGATCCGGTTGGCTCGGACTCCTGCCGATGTACGCGCCAACAAGGCTGCCGGGCGGCTATCGGCGATGATCGGCATCGAGAACAGTTACTCGTTGGGACACGACCTGAAGCGTCTCGACGCGGCGTATGCACGCGGTGCCCGTTACGTCGGGCTCGCCCACGTGGGCAACAACGATCTCTGCGGCAGTTCGCTGCCGAAGAAGGAACTGGGCGACACGCCCGACAGCAACCTGGGCCTGACCGATTTCGGCCGCCAGGTGGTCCAGCGGGCCAATGCGCTGGGCATGATGGTGGACGTATCCCATGCGTCCGACGCGTGCGTCCACGATGTGCTGGCCTTGTCGAAGGCGCCGATCATCGCCTCGCACTCATCCGCACGCGCCATCACGGATCATCCGCGCAACCTTCCCGACGACCTTCTTGTCGCCATCGCGGCGAAAAGTGGCGTGATCCAGGCCGTGGCATACAAGGAGTTTCTGAAGAAGGATCCCGCCCGCGAGGCCGCGGAGAAAGCCCTGCAGGCCAGGGTGGTCCGTGAGGCAGGCGACAAGGAATACGACAGCGAGAAGCACGATTACCTCCCGGCCTATATCGAGGGCATGAAGGCGATCCAGCGCGAGCATCCGTTGGCGACGCTGGACGACTTCCTCGACCACATCCAGCACATGGTGAAGGTGGCCGGCATCGATCATGTCGGCATCGCGTCGGATTTTGACGGCGGCGGCGAGATCACCGGCTGGATGGATGCCTCCGAGACCCGCAACGTCACCGCGGGACTGAAGCGGCGCGGTTTCTCCGACGCGGACGTCGCGAAGCTGTGGAGCGGCAATCTGCTTCGTGTGTGGGCCGCCGACGAGGCCGCTTCATCCGGATCGCTGGACAAGCTCGTGGATGAGGCGATCTCACGCTACCGGATTCCCGGGATCGCCGTGGGCGTGATCGAGGACGGCAAGGTTGTCTACACCCGCACGGCGGGTGAGCTGGTCGCCGGATCGGGACATAAGGTCGACAGCGAATCCCTGTTCAAGATCGCCTCGAACAGCAAGGCGATGACGACCGCCTTGCTGGCACGGCTCGTCGCCGCCGGCAAGTTGCGTTGGGACGATCCGGTGACGAAGTACCTGCCGGCCTTCCGCATGAACGATCCGTGGGTCACCCGCGAGATCCAGGTACGCGACCTGCTCATCCACAACAGCGGCCTGCGCGAGGGCGCGGGCGATCTGATGCTGTGGCCCGAGCCGAACGACTTCACCCGCAAGGACATCCTTGCCGGGCTGGCCTACCTCAAGCCCGAGCACAGCTTCCGGTCCCGTTATGCCTACGACAACCTGCTTTACGTCGTGGCGGGCGAGGTGGCCGCGGCGGCGGGTGGTGCGCCCTACGAAACGTTGCTGCGTCGTGAGGTGTTCGAACCGTTGGGGCTGTCCCGCTGCCAGATCGGCAGCTGGTCACGCGATGGCGTGGGCAACGTGGCCCAACCCCATCACCTGGGTGACCATGGCAACGAGGTGGTCAACGCGGATGCGGCCACCGTCCCCGCGATCACCTCGGCGGCCGCGGGCGGTGTCCGTTGCGACCTGGACGACATGCTGCGCTGGGCCGGCAACTGGCTCACGCCGGACGCGACGCAGCTCGCCTGGCTGGACGCGAAGCAGCGCGAACCGCTGTGGTCGATCCAGAACCCGATGCCGATAGGGCAGCGGCGCAAGACGTGGAACGACACGCACCTCTACGGCTACGGTTACGGCTGGCGCCTTGCCGACGTGGACGGACAGTGGAGCGTGTCGCATACCGGCACCCTGTCCGGCATGTATTCCACGGTGAGCCTGTTACCGGAGAAGCACAGCGGTTTCGTCATCCTGATGAATGGCGGTGGCGAAGACGCGCGCGACACGTTGGCCGAGGTGTTGCTCAAGCGTTTCACGGCTCCCGTCGAAGTCCATACGGTGGGCGAGTATGCCGACCGCATCGCGGCCGAAGCCTCGGCACCCGGCGCCTCCCGCGCAGCGGATACGTCGTCGCGCGTCGCCGCTTCGGCGAAGGACGCGAGCGCCTTGCTTGGCGTGTGGCACGACCCCTGGTTCGGCGACGTCAGCATCTGTCCCGCGAAGGGCGGCGTGAGCTTCAGCGCCGCGCGCTCGCCCGTGATGACGGGGACGCTCGAACGCGTGGGCACGCGATACCTCGTACAGTGGAAGGGACAGCGGATGGATGCCGAGCCATGGCTCGACCTTTCCGCGCCGGACCAGTTGCGACTGACCAAGGTCGATCCCGATGCCGATTTCAGCAACGACTATGAAGACCTGGCTTTCACTCGCCTGCGCGCTTGCCCTTAGCGCACAGGCCGCCGATGCACCACCGGCGCTTTCCCCGGCGCGTACGCCGGCGGCCGCGGGGCTGACCGACATCCGTGCGCTGGTGCCGGACATCGCGGAAGACATCCATTACGCGCAGAGCGACAACTTCACCGGCGCGCCTGTCGATGGCTATCGCGCGGCGAAATGCTTCCTGCGCACCGGTGCAGCGCAAGCACTGGCGCGCGTGGAGGCGAGCCTGCGCAAGGACGGTTACCGTCTGCGCTTATGGGACTGCTACCGCCCCGCACGCGCCGTGGCCGCCTTCGTGCGTTGGGCAGGTGACCTCTCCGATACACGGACGAAGGCCGCGCACTACCCCAACCTTGGCAAGGACAAGCTGCTGGGCGAGTACATCGCGCCGGTCTCCGGTCATAGCCGAGGCGCTACCGTGGACCTCACCCTGATGCGCTGCGAGGCCACACGCTGCACGCCGCTGGACATGGGCACGGATTTCGATTTCTTCGATCCACGCGCCCATACCGACGATGCCGGCATCACCGCGGCGCAACGCGCGAACCGCCAGCGCCTTTTGCATGCGATGGCTACCGAGGGCTTCGTGAACTATGCGCAGGAGTGGTGGCATTTCTCGCTGCCCTCGGCGGCCGAGGCCAACACCATCTACGACGTTCCCGTGGAGTGAGCATGCGTCTGTCGATCGTGTTGGCGTTGTGTTTCGCGTTGGCCGCCTGCATGTCGGCGCCATCGCGCGAGGCGTCGGTGGACGCCCTGATGAAACGTTACGACGGTGACGGACCGGGCGCCTCGTTGCTGGTGGTTCGCGATGGCGTTCCACTCGTGCGGCGTGGTTACGGTTTCGCCGACCTGGAACATCGCGTGCCCGCGTCGCCACAGACCGATTACCGGCTGGCCTCGGTCAGCAAGCAGTTCACGGCCACGGCGATCCTGCTGCTCGCACAGGATGGCAAGCTTTCGCTCGACGACCGCGCCCGCCGATGGTTGCCTTCGTTACCGCCGGCCGCCGATGCGATCACCCTCCGCCAGCTGCTGAGCCATCAGGGCGGCTTGATCGACTACGAGGACATCATGCCCGCGGATACGCGCGTGCCGCTGCGCGACAAGGATGTCCTCGACCTTCTCGCCAAAACGGATCACCTCTACTTCGCCCCGGGCACGTCGTATCGCTACAGCAATGGCGGCTACGCGATGCTGGCGTTGATCGTGGAGAAGGCCTCGGGCAAGCCGTTCCAGGATTTCCTGCGTGAGCGCATTTTCCTGCCCCTGGGCATGACCCACACGCTGGCCTATGTGGCGGAGGGACCGCCGGTGCCGCATCGCGCGTTTGGTTATAGCGAGGAGGGTGGCCATTGGGTGCGTACCGACCAGAGCATGACCAGTTCGGTGCTGGGTGACGGCGGCATCTATGCGTCCATCGACGACATGGCGCGCTGGGACGCCGCGCTTTACGACAACCGCCTGCTGAGCGATGCGTCGCGCAAGGCGGCGTTCACACCACACACGGCCACGGACGATCCCACGGTGGAATACGGCTACGGCTGGCGGATCACCGGCGAAACGCTATGGCACTCGGGGGAGACGATCGGCTTTCGCAACGTGATCGTTCGCTATCCGCAGCGACACCTGACGGTGGTCCTGCTGACCAACCGGAACGATCCGGAGCCTTACAAGACGGCTCTGGCGATCGGTGACCTGTTTCGGTGAGGGCCGGCGTACCCTTCGGGGCCCATGCCTTATCATAGGGATTCCCCGCGACCGCACGGATCCCCCATGTCCACGTTCCGCTTCGCCCTGGCCCAGTTCGACTTCCCGGTAGGCGCCACCGCCGATAACGCCAGGCGCGTGAAGGCGCTGGCCGAGGAAGCACGGGACCGCCTTGGCGCCTCACTGATCGCCTTCCCCGAACTGACCCTGTCCGGCTATCCGCCGGAAGACCTGCTTCAGCGCCCTAGCTTCCTCGAAGCCTGCGGCAGCGAACTGGCGGCACTGGCTCCGCAGATCGAAGGCATCTCGGCGATCGTCGGCCACCCGGATACGCGGGGCGAGGTCTACAACGCGGCGACGCTGATCCGCGAGGGCAAGCTCGAGTGGACGTACCACAAGCAGGCGCTGCCCAATTACACGGTCTTCGACGAGAAGCGCTATTTCCAGCATGGCGAAACCACCCGCGTCTTCGTCATCGAGGGCGTGCGCGTCGGCATGCTCATCTGCGAGGACATCTGGGAGGCCGAGCCCGCCGCCCACGCGGCGGATGCGGGTGCCGAGCTGATCCTCGTGGTGAACGCCTCGCCGTACGATCGCCGCCAGGCGGCCACGCGCGAGGAGCTGCTGCGCCGGCGCGCCACGGAAAACGGCGTGCCGATCGCCTATGTGAACCTCGTCGGCGGCCAGGACGACCTGCTGTTCGACGGCCATTCGTTGCTGGTGCAGGCCGATGGCGAGGTGATCGCGCGCGCGCCTTCCTTCGAGGAAATGCTGCTCACGGTGGAGTTCGATACCGAAACGAAGCGCCTTTCCGCCATTGACTGGCCGGCAGCGGATACGCGCTCGCCGGAAGCCATCATGTACGCGGGCCTGGTGCGCGGCGTGCGCGACTACATTGGCAAGAACCGGTTCTCCGGCGTGCTGCTCGGTCTTTCCGGGGGCATCGATTCCGCGCTGACGCTGGCGATCGCCGTCGATGCGCTGGGCAAGGACAAGGTCACCGCGGTGATGATGCCGACGGTGTACACCTCGGATCTCTCCCTGCGCGAGGCGAAAGCACAGGCCGAGCATCTGGGCGTCGAATACCACGTACTGCCCATCGAAGGCATCTACGAGGCGTTTACCGGTACGTTGGCACCGGTCTTTGCCGGGCGCGACCCGGACATCACCGAAGAAAACCTGCAATCGCGCACGCGCGGCGTGCTGCTGATGGCGATGTCGAACAAGACCGGCAAGCTGCTGCTGTCCACGGGCAACAAGAGCGAGATGGCGGTCGGCTATGCCACGTTGTACGGCGACATGTGTGGCGCGTATGCCCCGCTCAAGGACGTCTACAAGACCACGGTGTATGAGCTTTCGCGCTGGCGCGCGGCGATCGACGGTGCGATCCCGATGGCGGTGATCGACCGTCCGCCGTCCGCGGAACTGCGCCACGAGCAGACCGACCAGGATTCATTGCCTCCGTACGACGAGCTCGACGCGATCCTCGAGCATTTCATCGAGGGCGAAGCCTCGGCGGAAGACATCATCGCCGCCGGGCACGACGATGCCACCGTCCGTCGCGTCATCCGGATGGTCTTCGTCAACGAATTCAAACGCCGCCAGGCCGCCCCGGGCCCACGCGTGACGACAAAGGCCTTCGGCCGCGAACGGCGCTATCCGATCACCTCCGGCTGGCGCTGACCCGCCACGAGGAGGCACAAAAAAAGCCGGCTTTCGCCGGCTTTTTCGTGGAACGTCCGAAGGCTCAGTGGTGACCCGAGAACGGGATCGCCTTGCGCCAGATCGACGGGTGGTGCGGCCAGCTTTCGTCGGTCAGGTACGGGTGGTTCGGGTAGTTCAGCGCCAGCACCTTGCGGGTCTGCTCGGCCAGGGGCTTGCGGTCCAGGGCGATGTAGCTGCGCGTGAGGATCGCCAGGGCGTCGGCGGTCTGCGGCGACTGCTGGTAGTGCTCGACCACGTACTGGGCGCGGTCGGCCGAAGCGATGTACGACTTCGTGCGCAGGTAGTATTCCGCGACATTCACCTCGAACTGGGCCAGCTGGTTGCGCAGGAAGATCATGCGCTGGCGGGCGTCCGTGGCGTAGGCGCTGTTCGGATAACGCCGGGTAAGCTGGCTGAAATCGTCGAACGCGGTGAGGTTGAAACCCTGGTCGCGGCGGGTGGAAGCGCCGTCGCCACGCTGCAGGTAACGCTCGATCAGGCCGCCCGTTCGATCGAAATTGATCAGACCGCGCAGGTAATAGGCATAATCTGCATGCTTATGGGTCGGAAACGTCTTGATGAAGCGGTTGATCGTCGAGTACGCGTCGTCCGGCTTGTTGTCTTTGTACTGCGCGTACGCGAGTTCGATCTGCGCTTGCTCGGTGATGTCACCCGACGGGAAGCGTGCGACGAGGCGCTCGTAGGCCTTCTCCGCCGCGGCATAGTCGGAATGCTCCAGCGATTCGTGGGCATTGGCATAGAGCCGGTCGACCGGCATCGTGTCGATCGTCTCCTTCTTGCTGCGGAACATCGAGCAGGCGCTCATCGACAGGGCGAGGACGAGCAGAATGGTGATCTTGGTTGCACGCATTGAGAGAGTTCGGATGCTTGAGCGAAAGGGCATGATAGCCGAAACCGGCCATGGGCCGGGCGGGGCAGTATGACGACGGTCAGACACGAGGCCACCGTGCCAGTGGCGGCGGCGGGTCGGCGTTTCGACCAGTCCCTGGCCGAGATGTTCCCCGATTACTCCCGATCCCGCCTCACGGCCTGGATCAAGGAGGGCAAGGTGCTGCTGGACGGCGCCCCGGCGGCCCCGCGCCACCTGCTCCGGGGCGGTGAACGGGTGGAGCTGGAGGCGGAACTGGCGACCGAGGTGGACGCCCAGCCCGAGGATATCCCGTTGGACATCCGCTTCGAGGACGACGACCTGATGGTGATCGACAAGCCCATGGGGCTGGTCGTCCATCCCGGGGCGGGCAATCCGGCGGGCACGATGCTCAACGCCTTGCTGCACCACAGCCCGGCGCTGGCCGAACTGCCGCGCGGCGGCATCGTCCATCGCCTGGACAAGGACACGGCGGGGTTGATGGTCGTGGCCAAGAGCATGGCGGCGCACACGGCGCTGGTGGCCATGCTGTCCCGGCACGACGTGCATCGTCAGTACGAGGCGGTGGTCCTGGGCACGATGGTGGCGGGCGGCACGGTGGACCAGCCCATCGGCCGGCACCAGCACGACCGCCTGAAGCAGGGCATCCGCGATGTCGAGGACGGCGGCAAGGAGGCGG
>DATNJP010000459.1:0-2217 GCA_035603855.1 Luteibacter sp.
GCTCGCGGCGAGCAGCGGGCGACCCGAAAGGCTCCACCGCGTCGACTGGTTCGGTTCGCCATCCTCGCCACCGTCCGCCCATAAACGTGCATCCCACTGCGCGCACAGCCGCCCCATGGCGTCGTGCGCGTGTCGTTGGACGCGTGCTTCGATCGGCTGCGCCGCGTCGTCCCGGTGATAGGTCACGAATCGCTCGAGCAGGCCACGCGGGTCGATGGCCCTCAGGGTAGGCGTGTACGCATGCGGCGAAGGAACGATCATGGGTGACGTCCTTCCGGCTCAGGCCGGTCAACCCGCCGTTTCAGTGACGGGGGAGTCGTGTGCGGCCTCCATTTCAAAGGCCGTATCGTTCTCGTCTTCGGCAACGACGTACCATGGGAAATAGGTCCAGCGCTTCATGTACCACTTGACGACCCAGGTGGAGGGCGCTTCGCGACGTCTCCCCCGTCGCTGATAACGTGGTGTCTCGGGGACGCGCTCCTCGCGCGGCGTCAACGTCTTGATGGGGCGACCCAACGGATCGTAGTACTGGCGGTCGCAATAGCCGAACTGCCTGAAGGCCTCGTCGCGAATATGCGCGTGGGTGTTCGCGAAGTAAGGGCGGTACACGCGCACCACCATTCCCTTGTTGTTGTACTCGACGCGCTCGCTCACCCGCCAGCGCGTGGTCGTGACCTCCCGCTTCGGCTGCCCCGATGCGTCGAGTGCCAGTGCGCCTCCCTCCACCACGTACGCCTCACCCCCGGGTACTTTTTGCTTCACCTGTAACGCGCGACCGAAGCCGTCCGACGCGCTGACCATGATGCGGATCTGCCTTTCTGGATCTTCCGGATAACGGTCGGCGAGAAGCGCTGCACCGTGTACCGGTTCGCACGGGGCGTCGATGAGTGCCTGGCGCACCTCCACGGGCAACGCCGGGAGGTGGGCCGGATCGGCCAGTTGCCAGCGCACGGCCGCACGAAGGTAATGTTCCTGCCGCCCTGGGATCGACCAGAGGACCTGCGGCACGAGAGCGGCCGGCACGCGGGATGCGAGAGTCGCCTTGACGCGCATGCCGCTGAAGGCGTCGTAGAAGAACGCTTCCGCCATGTCCTGGATTGCGAGGCCGGGCTGGGCGATGGCTTCCCCCGGTAGCGCGAACGGGCGTTCGAACGCGTCGATGTGCGCGAAGCCGACGGGTGTGGCCGGGCCGACGACGCCATCGTCGCCTATCTCGGGCTCGGTGCCCCAGAATGTCCTCGCGAGGATTCTTCCCAGGCCGTCGTAGCAGGCTTCCTGGGAATTCTCGTTGGGATCGTCGATACGTAGCGGCTTCATGACGCGATAGTCCATGGCGACGACCTGCGTCGTGCAGCCGTCGGGCGCGGTCACGCTTCGCATCGTGCAGTAGTCGGTGTCGTAGCCGATCGTGGTTTCGCCGGCGCCGCGCACCGGCCGGTGGCCGACCATGGCATGGAAGCCGGTCAGGTCGGCAAAGGTGACGAATCCACGCTGCGCCGCCCACAAGTCGGGCGGCGTCGGAATCGGGCTCACCCCCAGCACGGGATCCCAGTGGCCCATGGGTACGTATCCCATGTCACGCAGCCTCGTGGCGATTTCATCCGGCGTCGTGCCGAGCTTGCTGACGGTTTCGCCCGGTGGCACGTACGCGAGCAAGGCCGTTTCGTCGAGTTCAGCGCTCTCGGTATGGTCGGGCAACGCCTTGAAGTCGGCCGCATCGTCGACGCAGTCCTGGTAGCGCACGAGCACCTGGCCGCCGAGGACGCGCTTGTCCGCATGGACGAGCAGCAATGATGTCGCGCTGCGCAGGCCTTCGTAGCCGAGGTCGGCAGGCAGTACGTTGTCACGCGTCCGGTGCAGGATCCACGCGTGGCCGCGGCTCCGGCACGGCAGGTGAAGGCGCCAGTAGTCGGGGCCGAGGGTGCCGTCCAGATGAATGGCCTTGCCGAGTGCTTCACTGAGGTAGTAGTGCTCCTGCGCCGTGTCGCGCGCATCGTTCCACCAGCGGGTGAAATGGAGGCTGTCTTCGCTTCCGTCATCGGGAAAGGGTGGCCTGTGCTGGCACGACGGATCGTCATGGCGTTCGTCGTAGGTGAAGGTTCGTTGCTCGATCACGAGCGGACGCATGCGGGCGTAGCGCTGCGTCGACGCGCGCGGCGATACGCGGCGTAGCAGGTAGCGTGTCTCGGAGACGGAATAGGGTGCCGTGGGAACGTC
>DATNJP010000460.1:0-12003 GCA_035603855.1 Luteibacter sp.
CCGGCGACGGGCGACGGTCCCTGACCTCCGCGATCGCCTCGGGAACCACATCGGGAAAACAGGCGAGCACGAGATCGCAGCCCGCATCGAGGTTGGCGGCCACGCGCGCGGCGATGCCGCCTACGCTGCCGGCCGCGGCCATGCTGATGTCGTCGCCGAACACGCAACCGCGAAAACCGAGTTCACCACGGAGGATTTCCTCGATCCAAACGTGCGAGTAGCCGGCAGGTTGATCGTCGACGGCGGTGTACTTTACGTGCGCGGCCATGACCGCTTCCGCATGCGCGTCCATGCCGGCCACGAACGGCAGCAGGTCGCTGCGCAGGATCTCGTCCTTGCTGCGCGGGTCGATGGCGATGGATTCGTGGGTGTCTTCCTTCACCGAGCCGTGGCCGGGGAAGTGCTTGAGCACCGCCGCCATGCCACCCAGGTGCATGCCGCGCACGTAGGCCTGCACGAGTTCGGCGGCGATGACCGGGTCGGCGTGGAAGGCGCGGTTGCCGATGGCGGCGCTGCCGCGCTCCAGGTCGGCGACGGGCGCGAAGCTGAAATCCACGCCGATGGCGCGCATTTCGCTGGCCATGATCCAGGCATGTTCCTCGGCGCGGTTCACCGCTTCGCCGGGATCGCGGTCGTAGAGGCTGCCGATGGTCGAGAGCGGCGGCAAGCGGGTGAAGCCGTCGCGGAAGCGCTGCACGCGACCGCCTTCCTGGTCGACGCAGACCAGGAAGTCGTCACCGGCGACCTCGCGGATCGAGTCGATGAGGGCGGTGACCTGCTCGCGCGACGCGAAGTTGCGCGAGAACAGGATCGCCCCGGCGACGCCGGGCGCGGTCAGCCGGCCATGTTCGTGCGGTGCGAGTTCGGTTCCGGCAAGGCCGATGATCAGCATGAGGCGTCCTCCTTCCCTTCCCGTTCCGCAGCCGACCAGCGCGCATACGGCCGGTCGATCAGGTTGACGTTGTAGTAACGGCTCGACTTGCTCACCTCGGCGCCCAGCCAGTCCGGCTTCGGATAGGTGGCGTCGGTCGACGTCAGTTCCACCTCGGCGACGATCAGTCCGGCGTTGTCGCCAAGGAACTCGTCGATCTCGAAGTGTGTGCCCTCGAACATGACATGGTGACGAATCTTCTCCAGCATGCCGTCGGAGAGTTCGTGCAGCAGGTGCTCCGCGTCCGCCAGCGGCACCGGGTACTCGAACTCATGGCGCTGGATGCCGAGGGTGGCCGACTTGATGTTGAGCCACGCCTGGTCGCCCGATATGCGCACGCGGACCGAGCACTTCGCGTGGCCCGCATGGATCGCCGCGGCGCTCACGAGATAGCCCTGCGCGATGCGTTCGCTGCGCTGCGCGAACGCTCGCCAGCCGTCGCCGGCGAGCAGGAACTTGCGTTCGATTTCGACGCCCATGGGTCTCCCGGTTCGTCAGCGGCGCTCGAACAGCGCGATGGATTCGACGTGCGCGGTGTGCGGGAACATGTCCATGACACCGGCGGACACCAGCCTGAAGCCGTGCTTCTCGACGAGGATACCCGCGTCGCGGGCGAGTGAGCCGGGGTGGCACGAAACATACACGATCCGATCGGTGCCCTTGCGCGGCAGGTACTCAAGCACCTTGTCGGCGCCTGCGCGCGGCGGATCGAGCAGGATCTTGTCCCAGGACTGCGCGGCCCAGGGAGCCTGGCGCTGGTCCTCGAAAAGATTCGCGACGCGGAACGACGCATTGCCCAGGCCATTGCGCGCGGCGTTGGCGGCCGCCCGTTCGACCAGCCCGTGCTCGCCTTCCACGCCGACCACCTCGGCCGCGTGACGCGCGATGGGCAGGGTGAAATTGCCAAGGCCGCAGAAGAGATCCAGCACGCGATCGGTGGACTGCAGGTCCAGCAGTTCCAGCGTGCGCGCGAGCATGCGCTGGTTCATGCCGGCGTTCACCTGCACGAAATCCAGCGGCAGGAACTCGAGCTCCACGTTCCCGGCCGCCACCGCGAAGGCCAGCCGGGGAGATTCGGGCCAGATGGCGTGCACGCTGCTCTGGTTGCCCGGCTGCAGGTAGATCGCCAGGCCATGCTCCTTGCCGAAGGCGACAAGCGCCTCCTGGTCGCGCGAGGACAGCGGCGCGAGATGACGGAACACCAGGGCGACCGTGTCGTCGCCGGCGGCGAATTCCACCTGCGGGATGTCGCGAGCCGCGTCGAGGCCGCCGATCAGGTGGGCGAGCAGGCCGACCTTCGGCCCCAGCGCGGGGTGGATCACCTCGCAGACATCAATGTCCGCGACGAAACGCGGGTTGGATTCCTCACGGAAGCCCACCAGGACGCGTTCTTTCTTGGCGACGTAGCGCACCGAGAAACGCCCCTTGCGACGGTAGTTCCAGGGCTGGTCGGTAAGCGGCGGCAACCACGAGGCCGGCGTGACCTTGCCGATCCGTTCGAAGTTCTCCGCCAGCACGCGCTGCTTCGCGGCGATCTGTGCCTCGGGAGCCATGTGCTGCAGCGAGCAGCCGCTGCACTGGCCGAAGTGCCGGCACTTTGGCTCGACACGCTCGGGCGATGCCTCGAGAACCTGGACGATCTCGGCGTCGTCGTAGTTGCGGTGGCGTTTGCGGTACTTCAGCAGCACGCGCTCGCCCGGCAGCGCGCCGGAAACGAAGGTGGCCTTGTTGTCGATGCGGGCGACGCCCCGGCCATCGTGGCTGAGGTCGGTGATGGTGGCTTCGAATTCGGTCATGCGCTCAAAAACGTAAAGCCCGGACCGCCGACGGCCCGGGCTGGCTGGGAGGACGCGCCGCGCGGGCGGCGTGCGTTCCTGGCGGAATGCCTACTTGCGCTTCCAGGCGCCGGAGGCATCGCGATAATACCAGCCCGACGGTGCCCGCTGGACCCAGCCATCGGCGAAGGTCTTGCGGATCTGCGGCTCCCATTCCGGATGCCCGTTCGCTGTCGCGACCGCCCGGTAAAGCGAATCGCGATCGTTGTTCTCCTGCTTCACCAGGCTATCGGCCTGCGAGCGCTGGTCGAGCGGCAAGGCGCCCGGATCGCGCACCGCGACGAGGCCGTCGGCGGTGAAGCCCACGGCACCGCTGTCGAACAGCGCCTTCAGCTGGCCACTGAAGCGGGCCTTCATGCGGGCGCTGATCGCATCCGTTTCCGGTGTCTTGATCTGCAGGTTGGGCGACTCCGCCGCCTGCGCCGCCGGGATCACCAGGTCGAGCAAGGAGGCGGATGGCTGCTTCGCCGGGGCGGGACGCGCAGGCTGCGCCGCCTTGTCGGTAGCCGGCGTCGTGGCGCCGCTGTCGTCGAGCACCGTACCGATGAACTGGTCCGCCGCCTTCTGCGCGGCCGCTTCAGGGAAATAGACGTTGATGGTGACGCAGCCCACCAGAGCCATCAGCGTAACGATAGAGATGCTAATCAGTGATTTACGCATCATTCTTCACTCCATTTCTGCTGACGCTAGCGAACGACCGGGCCGTCACCTTCGGTCGCGGCCTGCAGGCGGCGGACCAGGGTGGGCCAGTCGACTTCGCGCTGGTGACCGACCACGGTCAGGCGCGGCAACCCGCTGCCTTCGACGATAGTGTAGCCATCCTTCGCTGGGCCGAGACCGCCCATGCTGCAGACCTCTCCCTTGAGCGTGCAGGACAGTCCGATGCGCTTGTAGCCGAAGGTCTTGAAGATCTTCAGCACGGTTCCCTGGAGGCCACCGGCGATTCCGCCGCCACCGACCGACGTGAGATTGTTCACCGCCTTCTGGCTGATCCTGCCGCCTTCGTCGGCCACCAGGCTCGCCTTGAACGCCGCCGGCTTCCAGGCCACGAGTCGTACATCGTCGATCGCGCCGTGCATGCGGCCGGTGATGTTGCCGAAGTCGAACACCGAGGTCAGCAGGCCGAGGTCGAGCTGACGCAGGGCGATATCCCCGGTCAGCACGGGCACGTCGCCGAAGGGATGGGAGAGCGTCATGCCGGTGATGTCGACGAACCCATCGAAGACATTGAGGGACAGTCCGCCCCCCAGCTCCACGCGGTCGTCCACATAGCGAAGCGACGGCACCGCGCCGCCCAGCGTGCCCTGGAAACGAGGCCAGCCGAGCGCGCTGGAAAAGGCGGCCATGTCGATCTGCGTGAGGGCGAGCGAGGTCTGCAGGCGCTCGCCACTCGCGGCCGCCGGGCGCAATGACAGGCCTAGCACGTTCAGATGGCCGTCGAGCACCGGGATGGCGAAGGGTTTCTCCAGTTTCAGCACGCCGCCCGTGCTGCGCCACGATGCTTCCGCCGCGCCATTGGGAATCTGGTAAACGTGCAGCGCACGCCAGCCGAGCTTCGTCGTCGGCCGGTCGTCCGTCGCGCTCCAGTCGAGCGCGCCGTGCAAGCCGTCGACACCGAGGCGCCCATCGGAAAAACCGAGGTCGAGGCCACCCGTCTGCAAGGCGAACGCCTTCAGTGTGCCCGCCTCCATGTTCAGATGGCCCGCCACCTCACCCGTCGCGCGCAATCCATCGAAGCCCGCATCACGAAGCAACCCTTTGCCGTAGCGGTCGTAGGCCGCGGGAAGCCGCGCGTTGAACCGGTCGAGCCGGAGGCGCGACAGATCGCCGTTGGCGGCGAAGCCCACCTCTCCCTCGAGTTGCAGCGCATCCGGATCGGTGAGGCGCAGGCGGCGGATCGCGAGTTCGCCCTTTTGGGCACGCACGCCCAACGACAACTGCACCGGGTGCGACGGCAGGTCGGCGTAGAGCGGCCCCAGCAACAGGCCGCCGCCACGCAACGATGCGTCCAGGTCGATGGAGCTGCCATCCTTCTGGTTGTCGATGCCCAGGCGGCCACTTCCTGAGAGACCCTGCCCCGCCATCTTTCCGCCGGGGCTGTCGAATGCCACCCCATCGAGCGCGAACTGACCCGCGGCCTGCACGCCGCTTTCCAGCACGTCGAGCGCCAGGTCGGCATCGACGCGCCCGGCGGTGGTTCGGCCCGCCCAGACCGTGGAGAGCAAGCCTTGCAGCCAGCCGGCCGGAAGGCCCTTCAGGGTGATCTGGGCATGGCTGGGCTGGTCGATCGGCAGTGCGACCTGCGCCAGCGCCTTGTCCTGGGTGAGTGACACCTCGAGCGTGTTCGCCGATTCGTCGGCCACGATATGGACGTTGGCGCGGCTCAGCGCGCCGCCTGGCGCGCCACGCAGCCGCACCGATCCGTCGAACACCCAGCGACCCAGTTCATCGCGGTCCAGCGCGCCGTCGAGGCCCAGGCCAAGCTTGCGCCAGCCGAGCGCGGGCATGTCGGCACGATCCGCCGAGAGCTTCACGTCCAGTCCCTTGCCGTCCGCGGCCGGATCGATGTCGGCCTGCATGCCGGTCATTTCCAGCCCGGGCAGCGAGACGCTGTCGGCGCCGACCGAGAGGCTCGCGCAAGCGCTCCCCGTCCACACCATCGCGATCGAAGTGGCGAGCATCAGGACCAGCAGGCGGGTTGATACGGGGAGCATGCTCGGCCATTCTGCCAAATTCAGATGAACGACACGGAACGTTGCATGTCGCAAACCTCCTCCATTCCTCATCCACCCGCGGGCGGACGCCAGTTGCTGGTCGCCGACGATGACCCGTCGACGCGACAATTCCTGGCCGGAGCCTTGGGCGGTCATGGCTATACGGTGACGCTTGCATGTGACGGCGCGGAGGCACTGGCACTGGCGCGCGCCGGCCGTTTCGATGCCTTGCTGCTCGACTGCCGCATGCCGCTGGCGGGGGCCATCGAAGTCCTGGCGGCGCTGCGCGCGGATTCCCTCGCCGCGTCGCATGGCGCGATCGCGCTGGCGACGAGTGCCGAGGTCCCGTCGAGCCTTCGTACGGAATTGCTCAAGTCCGGATTCGCCGGCGTCATCGAAAAACCCTGCCGCATCGGGTCCCTCGTGGATGCGCTTGCGGCGACCCTGGGCATCGACAGCCGGATGCAGGTGCTCGACGACAACGCCGGGCTGACCGCCGCGGGTGACCCGGTCACCATGCGCGCACTACGCGGCCTGCTCCGTGCCGAGCTGGTCGAGCTGACCGAATCGCTGGACGGCCTGACCGACGATCCCGCCGGGATGGTCGAACGCCTGCATCGCCTGCGCTCCGCTTGCGGATTCTGCGGCGCCGCCCGCCTGGGCGCGCAGGCGAAGGTGTTGCAAGGGCATCTGAGGGAAACACGCGCGCTGGTGCCCGAAGCGCTGGCGCGATTCCGCGAGGAGCTCGCGGCAACCTTGGCCGCCCTCCCCGCGGCGTAGGAGCGCGATGGTCAGCGCAGGACTCGCCAGGCCCTCAACTCGCCACCACCCAGATGGAACGCGATCACCTGCCGCATCATGCGCCGCAGAGAGGCGAGTCCCGCGACATCCGGCGCCTGGTCAGCCGCGAGAGCCAGCAGGTCGGCACCGCGAATGGCGCGCGCATCGCCGGTGCGACCCGGCATGACACCCGACTCGGGATCGTAGAAATAGGTGGCACCCGGATCGAGGGGTTCACCGTCGATCGCATCCACGTCCAGCTGCAACGCATAGCCCAGCGCATCCAGCATGTCCCGCTCGAAACGCCGCAGGGTCCATGCCAGAGGCTCCCCCGCCGCCATGCGGCGCAGGGTGCGTTCGTAGAAATCGAACAGTTCGGGATTGGCGTCCTGGCGACCGGTGAGCCTCACGACAAGCTCGTTCAGATACAACCCGGCAAGACCGGCGTCGCCGGTAAGCCGCATGACCGCGCCGGACGGCTCGGCGGCGCGCAGCGTCGCCAGCTCGCCTTTCATCAGGAGGTCCAGCTCGACACGCTGGAACGGCTCGAGCTGCGCGCGTTGCAGGCGCGCCCGCTCGTTACGCACCCCGCGCGCCACCACGCCGATGCGGCCATGATCGCGCGTCAGGCATTCGACCAGCAGCGAGGTTTCCCGGTAGGGCCGGGCATGCAGGACGAAGGCGGGCTGTTGCTCGACGCGCATCGCGACCGGCGCTCGACCGCCTTATTCGTAACCGAAACGCTTGAGCAGGTTTTCGTCGTCGGCCCAGCCTTCGCGCACCTTCACCCAGAGCTTGAGGAACACCTTGCGCTCGAACAGGTTTTCCATCGCCTTGCGCGCGGACGTGCCGATGGCCTTGAGCTGCGCGCCGCCTTCACCGATGACGATGGCCTTCTGTCCATCGCGTTCGACCCAGATCACCGCATGCACCTCGGCGATGCCGTCGGGGCGATCCTGGAAAGCCTCGATCTCGACGGTCGTGGCGTACGGCAGTTCCTGGTCGAGACGCAGCATGAGCTGCTCGCGGACCATCTCCGAGGCGAGGAAACGCTCGCTACGGTCGGTGATCTCGTCTTCGCCGTAGATCGCCGGCTGCTCGGGCAGGCGCTTGAGGATGCCTTTTTCGAGCCCCGAAAGGCCCTTCGACTTCAGCGCGCTCACGTAATAGACGTCGTCGAAGGAATGCTTCTGCATCAGGTCGGCAACGAAGGGCAGCATGGCCGTCTTGTCTTTCTGCAGGTCCACCTTGTTGATGGCCAGCAGCTTCGGCATGTCTTTCTGCTCGGCCAGCGCGGCGTACATGGTCGCGTCCTCGTCCGTCCAGCGTCCGGCCTCGATCACCTGGACCGCCAGGTCCACCTCGGTGATCGCGGCGCGCGCGGCGCGGTTGAGGCTGCGGTTCATCGCCCGCTTGCCACCACGGTGTAGGCCCGGGGTGTCGACGTAGAGGATCTGCCCTTCCGGCTTGCTCGAGATACCAAGGATACGGTGGCGCGTGGTCTGCGGACGGTGGCTGACGATGCTGAGGCGTACGCCGATGAGGGCGTTCAGCAGGGTCGATTTGCCGACGTTGGGGCGGCCGACCAGGGCCACATAGCCGCAGCGGAAGTCGTCGTCGACGACGGTGTCGTTTTCAGTGATGTCGATGTCATTCATGTCTTGTTTTCCAGCAGGCGGCGAAGCACCGCTTCAGCGGCGTCCTGCTCGGCGGCGCGCCGGCTGCCGCCGCGTCCTTCGACGCGGATCGGCTCGGGCTCGTCGATGGAACAGCAGACGTCGAAGATCTTGGCATGATCCTCGCCGTAGCTATCGGTGAGTTCGTAAACGGGCAGCGGCAAGCCCCTGCCCTGCAGCCACTCCTGCAGGCGCGTCTTGGCGTCCTTGCTCGAGCGCTTGATTTCTGCCACGAGGGGCGTGAACAACCTGCGCACGACCTGGCGACAGGCATCGTAGCCGTCATCCAGGTAAACGGCCGCCACCATGGCCTCGAAGGCGTCCGCCAGGATCGAATCGCGGCGGAACCCGCCACTCTTCAGCTCACCCGGCCCGAGTTTCAGGACGTCGCCCAGTTCGAGATCGCGGGCGATCACGGCCAGGGCCTGGCCATTCACCAGTTGCGCGCGCAGCCGGGACAGTTCGCCCTCGCTGGCATTGGGATGGGCCTCGAACAACAGTTCGGCCACGGTGACGCCCAGCAAGGCGTCACCAAGGAATTCCAGACGCTCGTTGTTCGGCTTGCCGGCGCTTCGGTGTGTCAGCGCCAGGGTCGCGAGGTCGGGATTACGGAAGGAATGGGGAAACTGCACGATCGCTCGTTACATGGGCGCATTCCTCAACTGCACGGCGTTGTCGAAGTGCAGGAGGAAGTCGATGTTGTAGATGAAATGGATCTGCTTTTCGTAGTTCACGTTGAGCACGGCGCCATTGTTGGCGCGATCCAGGGTGATGTCTTTCGGCGCGATCGTGGCGTCGTCGACGTACTGGAAGCCCATCTTGAATATGAGGTCGCGACGGATGGCGTCGAGATCCTGGCCATTCGTGCCATTGGTAGCGATCTGGTTCATGGCTTTTTTCACACCGAAGTACTCGATGTAAGACGGCACCAGTTTCATCGCCATGAAGGCGAAGAAGCCGAGCACCAGCAGCACGATGACGAAGCCGATGAGGGTAATACCCGATTGCCTGGATTTCATGGTCGTATCCTGCCGCCGCGGCGGCTCCCCTGTTCAAGACGGTGAATGCGTGCGGGGCGCGATACGCGCCCCGCAGCGGAGATTACCTTGTCCGGCGGCATCCGCAACGCCCGGGGGCGTGATGGAGGCCACCGTTCGGTCAATGGATGACCTTGCCCATCTTGGAGAAGTCGAACCAGCCATTGCCCGGGCCACGCCACGCCAACCAGACGAAGAACGCCTTGCCGACCAGGTTCTGTTCCGGCATGCAGCCCCACCAGCGGCTGTCCGTGCTGTTCATCCGGTTGTCGCCCATGACGATGTAGCAGCCCTTGGGGACCTCGGACGGCACGGCCGCGTTCGGAATGTCCAGCGGCATGTTGAAGGCCGGCGTAAGCGCGATCGTGTGGTTGATGCTGCCCAGGTGCTCGGTGTACAGCTTCGAGCCGAAGGTCATCAGCAGGCGGTCTTCGGGGCGGTTCATGCTGCCCTTGAACGGACCGATCTCGTCCGCGCCCACACGCTCGCCGTTGATGTACAGCTCGCTGCCACGGGTCTCGATGCGGTCGCCCGGCAGGCCGATGACACGCTTGATCCAGTTCTCGCTGGCTACCGGGGCATGCGGATCCTGGCAGGTCATGTCGCCGCTGCGGATGGACTTGCCGGCTTCGTCCTTGCACACGAAGCCGGGAAAGCGGAAGACGACGACGTCACCGCGGCGCGGCTCGCCGTTCTCGACCAGCTTGTTGTTGAAGGCCGGCATGCGCAGGCCATAGGCGAACTTGTTCACCAGGATGAAATCGCCGACATCGAGCGTCGGCATCATCGATCCGGAGGGAATCCGGAACGGTTCGGCCACGAACGAGCGCAGGATCAGCACCACGAGGATGACGGGGAACAGGGACCGGGCCCAATCGACGGGCCAGGGTTCCGGCTGCTCGGTGCCCGCGGCTTCGGTGCGGGCGCGGCGCGCCTTCGCCAGGAAGAGGCGATCGAACAGCCAGATCACTCCGAAGAGGACCGTCAGGCCAAGTAGGATCGCCGAAAAATCGAATGCCGCCATGCCAACTCCGTCAGTGGTATCAAGGGGCCGCGAGGCCCATTCCGGCGCATCCGGCGCCGGGTTTCCATAGGTGATTCGTCATGCCGCCGAAACGGCGCCTTACTTTTCCACCTTGAGCACGGCCAGGAACGCTTCCTGTGGGATCTCCACGCTGCCGACCTGCTTCATGCGCTTCTTGCCTTCCTTCTGCTTTTCCAGAAGTTTCTTCTTTCGCGATACGTCGCCGCCGTAGCACTTGGCGAGGACGTTCTTGCGCAGGGCCTTCACCGTCGAACGCGCGATGACCGCCGCGCCGATCGCCGCCTGGATC
Source organism: Luteibacter sp. (assembly GCA_035603855.1). Taxonomy (GTDB): domain Bacteria; phylum Pseudomonadota; class Gammaproteobacteria; order Xanthomonadales; family Rhodanobacteraceae; genus Luteibacter. The sequence goes on from DATNJP010000460.1 coordinate 10,308, forward strand.
GCCACGTCGAACTGCTGGCGGGGGATAAGATCCTTCATCCGCTCCACAAGTTCCCGCCCGCGACGGTCGGCGTGCGAACGATGCACGATCAGGCTGAGGGCGTCCACGCGATCGCCGTTGATCAGGATGTCCACGCGCACGAACGGACCGGCATCGAAACGATCGAGGTGGTAGTCCATCGACGCATAGCCGCGTGACACGGACTTCAGACGGTCGAAGAAGTCGAGGACGACTTCGGCGAGCGGCAATTCGTACGTCACCTGCACCTGCGTCGCCAGGTACTGGATCGAACGCTGCACGCCGCGCTTCTCTTCGCACAGTTTGATGACGTTGCCGACGTAGTCGCCCGGCGTGAGGATGTTCGCGACGATGATCGGCTCGCGAATCTCGGTGATCTGCTGCGGGGGCGGAAGCTTGGCCGGGTTGTCCATGGACAACACGCTGCCGTCGGTCTTCAGCACTTCGTAGACCACGGTCGGTGCCGTCGTGATCAGGTCGAGGTCGTACTCGCGCTCGAGGCGCTCCTGCACGATCTCCATGTGCAGCATGCCGAGGAAGCCGCAGCGAAAGCCGAAGCCCATCGCTTCGGAGCTTTCCGGTTCGAAGAACATGGCCGCGTCGTTGAGGCGCAGTTTGTCCAGCGCCTCGCGCAGTGCCGGGTAGTCGTCGGCGGAAACCGGGAACAGGCCCGCGAACACGCGCGGCTGCATGGTCTGGAAGCCCGGCAGCGGCGCATCGGCCGGCTTGCCGGCGTGGGTCAGCGTATCGCCGACCGGCGCGCCGTGAACGTCCTTGATCGATGCGTTGATCCAGCCCACCTCGCCTGCCGCGAGGCGTTCGAGCTTCTTGCGCTTCGGCGTGAACACGCCGACATCGTCGACGAGGTGCGTACGGCCCGTCGACATGACCAGGATCTTGTCACCCGGACGAATCTCGCCCTGCATGACGCGGACGAGCGACACTACGCCGAGGTAGTTGTCGAACCAGGAATCGATGATCAGCGCCTGCAGGCGATCGGTGTCGCCCGCCTTCGGAGGCGGGATGCGATGGATGATCGCTTCCAGCACTTCGACCACGTTCTGGCCGGTCTTGGCGCTGATGGGAATCGCCTCACTGGCGTCGATGCCGATCACGGCCTCGATCTCGGCCTTGGCCTTGTCGATATCGGCGGTGGGCAGGTCGATCTTGTTGAGGACCGGGATGACTTCCAGGCCCTGCTCGATCGCCGTGTAGCAGTTGGCGACCGACTGCGCCTCGACGCCTTGCGCGGCGTCGACGACCAGCAACGCACCTTCGCACGCGGACAGCGAGCGGCTGACCTCGTAGGAGAAGTCGACGTGGCCCGGGGTATCGATGAAGTTCAGCTGGTAGGTCTTGCCGTCGCGCGCCTTGTACGGCAGCGACACCGACTGGGCCTTGATGGTGATGCCGCGCTCGCGCTCGATCGGATTGTTGTCGAGCACCTGGGCTTCCATTTCGCGCTCGGACAAGCCACCGCACAACTGAATGATGCGGTCAGCCAGGGTCGACTTGCCGTGGTCGATATGGGCAATGATGGAGAAGTTGCGGATGAGTTCCATGGAGCGCCGTGGTCACGTTCACCATCGCTCGCGGCGCGAACGACGCGCGCCAGCCCTCGGGGCCAGCGCGAATCAAGCATTATCGCATGGAAGGCCGCCCACCGCCGACCGGCGGG
>DATNJP010000461.1:0-2414 GCA_035603855.1 Luteibacter sp.
GTGGACGATCACCTGGGCTCGGCCACGCTCGAACTGGACGACGTCGGCGACGTCATCAGCCACGAGGGGTATTACCCGTACGGCGGCACGGCCTGGTGGGCGGCGCGCAGTGAGCTCGATGCCCGCGACAAGACCATGCGCCATGCCGGCAAGGAGCGTGATGCGACGGGCCTGTATTACTACGGCTATCGTTATTACGCGCCGTGGCTATGCCGATGGATCAATCCCGATCCTGCCGGTGATATCGACGGCCTCAATCGGTACCGCATGGTGAGTTGCAATCCCATCACCCTGTCCGATCTCGATGGGCGCGTCGGCTGGATCGACCGTATCGGTCCCGGTGACCCGGGTGACACGAGCTGGAAGGACTGGAGTGCCCTGCTGGATTCTGAAGCTATCCCATGGACGGGTCTTCGCAGCGGCGGTGCCCGACACACACTCGATAGCCTGCCTTTTCTGCCTGCGATGAGGGTCACCGATCAAGCGATGGACCGTGCCCCATCTCCCGTCGTGAGCGATGCAGGCACGCCTGCTTCCCCCGGGGACGACGATCCGCCCTCCGTCAACAGTATCGACTTCGACGACAGCGCCGATCTCCCACCAGGCGTTGATCCGTCGACGTATTCATGGACCAAACGAGGACTGCTCCAGCAGAGGGCATACGGCAAAGCGGTTTTCCGGGCGGATCGGCGCAGTCCCGATACGATACTCACTCACGGATTCGACGCGTCCAGCGATTTTGGCGCGCTCATGCGAATGACGGACGGCCCGGCACTGATCGCCGCGACCGATCTGGCTGGCGTGAGAAAATACATCCGTGGCCAGGAATACGCGTACAGCGTCTACCGGATCGATGCGCGCGACGTACGCGCCGTTTCGCTCAACGAAAATGCCGATCTCAACGAAGCACGCCTCGCCCGACACCTTGGTCACATGCCGCACCATAGCCCGGCCTCGATTGGTGCCCTTTCCAACTACGCAACCGAATTGAACGAGGTCCATGTCGTCTTCAGTGACATCACACCAGACCGGATCACTTTCTTGCCCAACGGCGCGAGAAGTCCTTCGCCTCCGCCAGCGAAGCGCCGCCGGCTCTCAGACCGGTGATGGGTTCAGGAAACGATGGATCGCCTGGACCACGACGGAACCTTCGCCCACGCTGGATGCCACGCGCTTGATCGACCCCGAACGCACGTCGCCCACGGCGAACACCCCGCGCAACGTCGTCGCGAACGGTGAAGGTGTCGCGTAGCCGTCCGCATCGCGGCCGGTGAGCACGAAGCCCTTGCGGTCGAGATCCAGGCAGCCCTCGAGCCATGCGGTGTTCGGTTCGGCACCGATCATGACGAACAGGCTGCCCACCTTGATCCGCGTCTGCGTGCCGTCGACGCACTTCCAGCCCACTTCGCGTAGATAAGCGTCGCCATCGAGGTGGTCGATCTGGCAACGCGGATGCAGCGTGATGCGCGGCGACTGCGCGATGCGCTGCACGAGGTAGTCGGACATCGTCGAGGCAAGGCCGTCACCGCGCACGAGGATGTGCACATGGGCCACGGTGCGCGCCAGAAAGACCGCCGCCTGCCCGGCACTGTTGCCGCCGCCGACGACGACCACGTCCTCACCGGCACACAGCGTCGCTTCCATCGCCGTGGCGGCGTAATGGATGCCCTGTCCTTCGAAGCGCTCGTATTCCACGTGGTCGAGCTTGCGATAACGGGCGCCCGTGGCGACGACCACGGCACGGGCCAGCACGGAGGTGCCGTTATCGAGCAGCAGGCGATAGGGATGCTTCGCGCAATCCATGCCCTGCACGGAACGGGCGATGGCCATGTGGGCACCGAACTTCATGGCCTGCACCTGTGCGCGACCGGCGAGTGCTTGGCCGGAAATACCCGTGGGGAACCCGAGGTAGTTCTCGATCTTCGAACTGGTGCCCGCCTGCCCACCCGGTGCCAGGGCTTCGAGCACCAGCGTGTCGAGGCCTTCCGACGCCGCGTACACCGCGGCGGCGAGCCCGGCGGGGCCCGCGCCGATCACCGCCACGTCGTGCACGTGCTCGCTGTCGAGCAGGATCGTGATGCCCAGCTCGTCGGCCAGTTCCGAGGTGGTCGGGCAACGCAGCACGCGCCGGTCCGGCATGATCACCACGGGGCACTCGGAGGTTTCCAAGCCGAAGCCTTCGATGAGTTGCCGCGCGTCGTCGTCGATGTCCGTGTCGAGCAGGCGATACGGGTAGCCATTACGGATGAGGAAGCTGCGCAGGCGGACGGTGTCGGCCGCATGCGCGGAACCCGCCAGCGTGACACCGCCCTGCCCGCTCTGGATGAGGCCCACGCGGCGCAGGATGAAGGCGCGCATGATGACCTCGCCGATGTCGGGCTCGCCCGAAACCAGCTTGCGGAAACTCGGCGGGT
>DATNJP010000462.1:0-2081 GCA_035603855.1 Luteibacter sp.
GCTCGCGGCGAGCAGCGGGCGACCCGAAAGGCTCCACCGCGTCGACTGGTTCGGTTCGCCATCCTCGCCACCGTCCGCCCATAAACGTGCATCCCACTGCGCGCACAGCCGCCCCATGGCGTCGTGCGCGTGTCGTTGGACACGTGCTTCGATCGGCTGCGCCGCGTCGTCCCGGTGATAGGTCACGGCCAAGACGCGCAGGCCCCGTGGCTCAACGGCCGCGATGACCGGCGTCCGCCGATGCAATTCGATGGGATAGGGCATCCTGCCACCTCCGCTCCTGGAAGCAGGGTGCACCCCGGCGCCCGTTGTCGCCACACGACTTCCGTTGTAGGCGCCGCCGCGACGACCTACACGTTCAGATGGCGATCCAGGCGACCTGCTCGCCCGCTTCGAAGGCGCGATCACGTGCCGGAAGCCAGACCAGTGCATGCGCCGAGGCGAGATTGCTGAGCATGTGCGATTCCTGGCGTGGCAGCACTTCGAGCGAAACCGCGCCGCCCGTGGTGTCCAGGCGCATCCGCACCAGGCGGTCACGCTCGGCATCCGCTTCGACCGCCACCTTGAGCAGCCCCTGACGCCATGCAGGCTGCACCTGCGTCTCACCTTCCATGTGGCCCAGCACCGCTCGCGCATGCACGGCCAGGCATACCAGCACGGCGGCCGGATTGCCCGGCATGCCCAGCAGCGCCTTGCCTTCGCGCATGCCGAACCACAACGGCTTGCCGGGTTTCTGCGCCACTTTCCAGAAGACCTTGCGGACGCCGAGCCGGTCTGCAACATCGGGCACGAAGTCGCGGTCGCCGACCGACACGCCACCACTGGTGACAACGAGGTCCGCGCTGTCGAGGGCGGCGCTCATGGCCTCCTCGAGGGCCGTCTTGTCGTCGCGCACGTAGGAAATGCCGGGTTCGCCATAGCCCTGCTCGACGAACCAGGCCCGTAGCAAAGGTCCATTGGCATCGTAGATCTTGCCCTCGCCCAGGGGCTCGCCGAGGCGAACCACTTCATCGCCGGTAATGAGCACGGCGACGCGTGGCCGCCTGTAGACCTCGACGGCATCGACACCCGCCATCGCGAGCGCCGCCACGATACCGGCGTTGATCCGCTGCCCCGCTTCGGCGATCACCGCGCCCGCGGCCAGTTCTTCACCCTCGTGCCGGATCGCCTCACCCACGCGCACGCTCTCGCGAAGCACGATACCTTCGCCCGTGCGCTCGACGATCTCCTGTCGCGCCACGGCATCGGCGCCTTCCGGCAGCACGCCTCCGGTGAGGATGCGCACCGCCTGGCCCGCGCCGACGACGACCTGTGCCGGCTCGCCCGCGGCTGCCGTCCCGATCAGCGTCAGTGCCATGTGTCCATCCGCGGCACGCAGCGCATACCCGTCCATGGAACTCTGGGTGAAGCGGGGAAGCGAGATGGCCGCCCTGGCGGGTTCGGCGAGCACCGCACCGAGTGCGAGTTCCAGCGGAATGCGTTGCGTGGGAAGGCGGCGCAGCGACCTGCGATAGCACTCCAGGGCTTCGGCGATCGGCAGGAGGGCCATCTCAGTGCGCCTCGCCGTAACCGCCCGGATGCTTTCCGCCCGAGCGGCCGGTCTCGAGCAGATGGACCAGCCCCGGCAGCGTCGCCGCCAGCGATTCACTGGCGCCGCCGCGACTACCCGGGAAGGTGACGACGAGGGTGTCGCGCACATAACCGGCGACGCCGCGCGACAGCATCGCGAACGGCATGCGCTGCTGGCCGAAGGCGCGCGCGGTTTCCATGATGCCGGGGATCTCCACGTCTAGCATGGGCTTCACCGTATCCACCGTGATGTCACGCGGGCCAAGCCCCGTGCCACCTACGGTGACGACAAGCGAGACACCGCCATCGATGAGCGAGCGCAGGAGATCTCCGAGCACCGCGGCGTCATCGGCGATCACCGCGTATTCGACCGGCCCGAAGTTGGCCCCGAGAAGCGCGTCGCGTACATGCGCGCCGGCCGTGTCCGGTTTGGCGCCGCTGGCGACGGTATCGGACAGGACGACCACCGCCGCGCTGCGCGGCGTCGCCAGCGCTCGCCGGTAATGGGACTT
>DATNJP010000463.1:0-4400 GCA_035603855.1 Luteibacter sp.
CTCGGGGTATCCCGGCGGATATCGCGGCATGGGGCCCAGGGACTACGAGCGCGCGGACGAACGCATTCGCGAGGACGTCTGCGAGCGGCTGACCGACCACGACGCCATCGACGCTTCGAATATCGATGTACGGGTAAGCGCGGGCGTCGTCCAGCTGAGCGGGGACGTGCCCGAGCGCTACATGAAGCACCTGGCCGAAGACGCCGTGGTCAACGCGGTCGGCGTCAAGGACGTCGAGAACAGCCTGCGCGTCAGGGGTAGCGTGCGCGGGAGCGAATCGCGCGGTGAACGCGGTCTGTTCGACGAGCCTTCGCTTGGCTGATGGCGGGGCTCAGGGACAGACGGCGCGCTGTCCGCTGGCTTCCCTGATGGCCATTTCCAGCTGGTGCGCGCTGTACGGCTTGCGGACCAGCGGCGCCTGGTAGCGGCCGGGAATGTCGACCGGCATGGCGCCCGTCGCCAGGACATAAGGAATGCCACGGCGTTTCAATTCGTCGAGCGCGGGATACGCCATGACGCCCTGCAGGTCCAGGTCGACCACGGCCACGTCGCAACGCTCGACGTGGGCCAGGCGAATGGCTTCCTCGATGCAGCCCGCACAAGCCGCCACGTCGTAACCGAGCCGCTCCTCGAGCAGATCGGTCAGCGCCGATGCCAGTCCGGAATGATCCTCGAAGACGATCGCGCGGGGCGCGGAAGGAATGGTGCTCATGCCGTACTCGCGTACTGAAAGGCCCGGACTTCAACGTACTACCGAATCGGCATGATCACCATAGTCCGGTAGACAGATTTTTCATCGCGCATAGACGCCTAATCGCGCGTCGCCGCGCGTGATAGATCACTTGCCACGATTGAATGTTGAAATCGTCAAATTCCGGCTTTTTCGCGTGCCGTTATTTCGTGGCGGGCACCCTCACGGAGTGTCCGCAGGTTCGACGATGAAGGGTGGCGCACCGCCGTCGCTCTTACCGGGCTTGATGTCGTCGCCGACCTTGGCGAGGCGTTGCGCGATACGGCCGCTATCGCCACGCAGTGCATCGCCTGGCTTGCCGACCCGGGCGCTCGCGATCATCGCGCCCTGGGCCTGCTTCAGGCGCACGACGCCCAGGTTATAGAGCGCACGCGCGTGGTCCGGCCGGATCTGGATCGCGCGTTCGTAAGCGGCCACGGCATCGTCGGGTTGCTGCATGCGGAATCGCGCGTTGCCCAGGCGGAACCATGCGTCCGCGTCGTCGGGGGCCTGTTGCACGACGGCCGCGTAGAGTTCGGCGGCGCGCGGAATGTCGCCGCTGTCATAGGCCAGGCCGGCCTCGCGCGTCTCCTCCACAACATCGTGTGCCTGCGGAGGCTGGACAGCCCCATGGGTGGCGCATCCTGCGAGGGCCGCGATCATCGCGGGCACGTACCATCGGAATGTTCCGGATGCCATCGCTTGCCTCCCCAGGCCACTGTCGTGACCGACAGTGCAGCGACGGCTTGCCTCCCGTCAAATCAAATCGTGTTTGCGCAGGGCATCCAGCAGCCGGCGCGAGGCGATGGCCAGGAGCTTGCGACGGGCATATGTATGCCAGGCGAGCCAGGTGAGCAGCTTGTCGTTCCACTTGTCGGTCGCCACCGCATAGAGGGCGTCGAGGCGCTTCTTCACGAGCGGCATCAAGGTTTCCGGGTCCAGCGCCCCCTTGGGCCAGTCCGGCAGGCAGTCCTCGCGCAGCGCCGGATCGCAGTGCTCGATGAGGGGGATCACCGGCGCGTGCAGCACGCCGTCGCGCATACGCAGGAAACCGGCCATCGCCGGATCGCCGGTCCACGAGGCGACGATGGGATTGTTGGCGGGCACGAGGAAGTGTTCACCCAGAAAGCGTTGCGCATTGCGCCGGCCGAGCAGGAAATCGTGATGGCGGTAGGCCTCGGCGAAGAAGCCGGAGAAACCGCCCAGCGCGCCTGCCGCGATGGCCCGTCCACCCAGCCAGCGCTCGCCGCCGTCCATCGATGGCCTCGTCGGTGCGATCAGGAAACGGCTGTACACCGCATCGTCCATGGCCAGGGCGATTTCACGCGGCTTGAAGCGGGCCTGCTGCTTCCACGAGGCGAACAGGGCAGCCAGCGCTTCCACGACGTTGATCGACACGGCGTGCTCGGGTCCGAGGTCGTCGGGTTCGGGGAACGGGTCCACCATCAGCACGATGCGATTCACCTGGTCGCCGCGTCGCGGATTGCGCCCGAGCATGCCGGCGAGCTCGGTGCGGGCAAGCTCGAACGGTTCGTTGTCCATCGCGCCGCCGTCGACGCCCACGAAGCGATAGGTCGCCGAGCCACGGTCCATGACTTCGCGCACGGGCTCGATCGCGACCACGCGGGAGACGCCGTGCTCATCCGGAATGACGACGCTGCGCTGGAGGTAGTCGCTCCAGCGCCGCTCCACTTCCCGGTAACGCAGGCCGCCGGGAAAGGCGGATGACGCCAGCGCCGCCGTCATCAGGGCGCTCCAGCTGCGATCGGGCAGCTGCTTGGGGTGGGTCACGTAAAGGTCGTCGGGATACTGCCATGCGCGGTCGTAGATGCCCTGCCCCGTGTCCACGGCGAAGCGCAGGTAGTCCTCGTGCGCCACCATGCCGTGGCCCGCCTCCGCCGATCCGTTGCCCGCGAAGGGCACCGCGTATGGCACGCCACGCAGGTTGGTCACGGTGAAGACGAACTTGAGGGGATTGGCGATGTATGGCCGGTGCAACGGCGCACCCTCGAAGCGCAGCACGCGTTCCGCGATCTCGTCCAGGCAACGTGAATCGAGCACGGACGTGATCGGCATGTCCTTGTCGACCAGGTCCCCCGTATCGAGGAAACGCCGGATGTCGACGCGCTTCACCCAGGCATCGTAGAAGGGGTTGGCGTGCGCCTCGCCGACCTGCGACGCATGCACGTGCGGAAACGCATAGGGCAGCGCCACCGCCGAGATGACGCCGTTGATACTGCCCGCCGATGCCCCCGAGATCACCCGCAGGAGGACATCGTGGTCGGGCACGGGATGACCCGCCTCCTTCGCGGCGTACCAGCGCTCCAGTGCTTCGTAGATGAAATCGAGGACGCCCGCGGCGTAGGCGCCACCAGAGACCGCGCCAGCCAGTGCCAGGCCCAGCTCGAACGTTCGCGCGCGCGGAGGCGGCGTGCTATCCGGATGCGCGAGGGGAAGATCCGTGTCGGGCATGCCCGCTCCCATCGATGAGTCCGCTCGATTGTGCGCGAACCGGACCGGTCAGTCCTCGAACAGCGCCACGTTTCGGCGGATCAGCGCGCCAGCCACTGGGCCGCGAGCGCGAGTGCCGCGGGCAATGCCTGCACATAGAGGATGCGGCGGTTTGCGGTCAGCGCGCCCCACAGGCCGGCGACGACGACGCAGCCGAGGCCATAGAACACGAACGCCGTGGCGAACGGTTCGCGCAGCACCAGGCCGAGCACGAGCGCCACGACGAGAAAGCCGTTGTAGAGGCCCTGGTTGGACGCCAGCGACGCGCTGTCGCGCGCGAAATCCGCGCTGATCCCGAACACCTTCGGTCCACGGGTGCGCCACAGGACCATCTCGAGGATGACGATGTAGAGGTGGATCACGATCACCAGGACGGTGAGCACGGTGGCGACGACTTGCATGCGACATCCTGTTTCGATGGGGGCGGCGCGGAGGATAGCCGTAAATCCGCGCGCGCGTCGGACGCCACCCTCCAATCTTTAGTAGGCCAATTGGACGATTGCATGGAGGCGCAAAATCGGCTCTTAATGACCGGATGCAATACGTCATGGCAGCCCAGGAGATATCCCTGGAGGCCCTCGGGCTGCTCCAGGCCCTGCTGCATCATGACTACGACGAAGCTCAGTTTCGCGCCAACCACGTGGCCCGCCACGCGCTGGAACACGAGCACCTCAACGTCGCCGATGCCGCCGAACGCATCGAGTTGCTGCTGGCCGATGGCTGTCCCAATACCGTAGAACTACGTATCGCCTTGCGCTCACTCGCCTCGTCGGTCGACCGCATGCAGGCCGTTGCGCTACGCAGGGCCGGACGCCTGCTCTGAAGACCATGGCGAATCCGTCCAAGGCACCCGGGTATGCCCTTGGGTTAGGATCGACGCAGACCCTTCGGAGCCTCTCATGAACACTGAAAACGACGGCATCGACGCATCGGTGCCACCCAGCGGGACCGGCTGTGTCGAATGCGAGGCCGCCGAGGGCTGGTGGCTGCACCTGCGCCGTTGCGCCCAGTGCGGACACATCGGCTGCTGCGACGATTCACTCAACAAGCACGCCAGCAAGCATGCGAAAGAGACCGGGCACCCGGTGATCCAGAGCTTCGAGCCGGGCGAAGACTGGTTCTACGACTATCGCAGCCAAGAGGTCTTCGACGGTCCCAC
>DATNJP010000464.1:0-2060 GCA_035603855.1 Luteibacter sp.
CGGTCTGACCGGCGGCCGCTCTGAGGCTCGTTGTATCCATGCCCGCGTCTACCCCTTGGTGGCTCGAAAACCCCGTCTGGCGGGGGCGACGAAAGCGTAGCAATGCGCCGGGGACTTGCCTGTATGGCTTACGGAGGTGGACGAATGGCCGATATCGCACATGCCGGGAAGCTGGACGTGCCGGGCGCGCAAACGTTTACAAGCATTCCCCGCCGAGATATGGTTGGTCCGCACCGTTCACGAAAGTGAGCGCCCGACTACATCACGCCTTTTGCTGGTCCACTCATGTCCGCGCGATCCTATCTCGGCTCTGTGCGCGTGGCCTTGCTGGACGACCATGCGCTCGTCCTGAAAGGGCTAAGCGCTCATCTTGAGAAATCTCCCTCCATCGTCATCGTCGGCAGCCACGCCAGCAGCCGCCCGTTCCGCGCCATGCTCGCGACGATGCCGGTCGATGTCGCGCTTATCGACTATTCGCTCGCCATGGATGACATCGACGGCGTCGCCCTCATCAAGCTATTGCGTGCGTCCTACCCACGGATGAGGATCCTCGTCGTCTCGGCGCATGACCAGGGCCTCGTGATCCACAGCCTTCGCCAGGCCGGTGCGGATGGATTCGTGGCCAAGAGCCAGGATCCGGACGAAGTGATTCGGGCCATCGATGCCGTCATGACCGGACGGGAATACCTCCCGCCGCGTGACCACGACACGACCGCCACGGCGGAACTGGTGCCGCTGTCGCCCAGGGAGTGGGAGGTGATCCGTCAATTGCTGGAAGGCCTCACCGTGGGACAGATCGCGACGCGCTCGGGACGGAGCCTGAAAACCATCAGCACGCAGAAGACAGCGGCGTTCCGCAAACTCCAGATCGCCTCCGACAACGAGCTCTACCTGCTGCGCGATTACATCCTCGCGCTGGACGGTGCTTCCACGTGAGGCGATGGTTCGCCTTCGCGCTGGCTTGCCTCGCCATCTCCGCCGTCATGGCGGCCGACGTGCCCGACGCCGATGCACGAAAACGGTGGATTGACGCGCACCCGGTGATCCGCATCGCCATCGATCCGCAACAGGGATCGGAAATCGGCAGCGGCCAGCCCAATCCGCTCGTTACGCAATACCTGGAACTGGTCGCGCGGCACACCGGCATGCGTGTCGTCACGGTGCGGACAAAGTCGTGGGAAGAATCGGTGCGTGCCTTCACGGAGGATCGCGTCGACCTGCTGCCGTCACTCAGCGACCGCCTGCTGATCGCGGACGTGGGCGATCGCGCACTGATCTCCGACCCGTTCTATGTGGGCCGCACCGTCATCATCAGCCGTACGGTCGGGCCGGCCACGCTGGACCTGCGTGCGCTGGAAGGCCGCACCGTGGCATTCAAGGGCGGCGGCTCCTATGAATCCTGGCTGCGCCGCGAACATCCGTCGATCACGCGCCTTCCGCTGGCGGACATCCACCAAGTGCTGGCCGCTGTCGAGACGGGCATCGCCGACGCGGCGGTGGGCGTGGATGTGGCCTATCACCCCATCGTGCGGCGTGATTACACGCTGAGCCTGCGTATCGCCGGAAACGTGGAGGAGATGCCGGTCACCATCCGCGTGGCCGTGCGCAAGGACGCCCCCGAACTGCTCGCCATCCTGGACGACAGCCTGCACGGCATCAGCGCGGGCGAGAACCAGGCCGTGATCGAACGCTGGCTGGAAACGGCCTACCTACGGGCGCCCACGCTGTCGCAGGTGACCTCGGTGTATCGCGTGGAGATCGGTCTCGGCGTCGCCCTTGTCCTGGCCCTGGTCTTCGCCTTGTGGCAGCTGCGCCGCGCACAACTGGCCTCGCGCCGTGGCGAACGCCAGAAGACCATGTTGCTGGCCGTCATGAGCCACGAAGTGCGCAACGCGGTGAACGCCATGACCTCGTCGATCGAGCTGCTTTCCCGGACGCCACTGGAAGGACCGCAGCGCGACCTGATGGCCATCGCGCAATCGAGTAGCCGCAATCTTCAGAATCTCCTCAAGAGCGCGCTCGATTACAGCCGCTCCGAAAGCGAGGGTTTTACCCCCGAT
>DATNJP010000465.1:0-4206 GCA_035603855.1 Luteibacter sp.
CGCACGGAAGGCCTCGACGGCATCCGTATCACCGGAAACGACGCTGGCGTTCGGCGCGTTCTCGGCCGCGAGAGAAAGAACGTCCGGGAGCCGCGCGCGCAATTCCGCGGCCCCCAGACGAACGGAAAGCATCGATCCGGCAGGCAGCGCCTGCATCATCCGACCGCGGCGCGCGACCAGCCGCGCGGCATCGGCCAGCGGCATCACCCCGGCGAGGACGGCAGCGGCGAACTCACCGACGCTGTGGCCGATCATCGCCACGGGCTCCACGCCCAGGCTCATCCACAGGCGCGCGAGGGCATATTCCAGCGCGAAAGTCGCCGGCTGGGTCAGTTCGGTGGCCTTCAGCGCATCGGCGTCGGCGGCGAACATGCGGTCGCGCAGGTCGAAACCGAGTTCGTCGCGCAACGCACCGGCGACGTCGTCCAGTGCGGCGCGGAACACCGGCTCGGTGGCGTGCAGCTCGCGACCCATGCCGGCGTACTGCGAGCCCTGGCCCGGGAACAGGAAGACGATGCCAGGCGAGGGCGTCGCGCAGGCACGGCACATCGCCGCAGCGGCGATGTCGCGAAGCTTCGTCACCGCATCGCTGGTGGAGATGGCGACGACGTGGCTGCGCTGCACGAAGGCCTTGCGACCACGCGCGAGGGTCCACGCCGTGTCGGCGAGGTTGCCGTCCGGATGCGCGGCGAGATGATCGGCCAGTTGCGCGGCGGCGGTGCCGAGCGCCGTGGGCGTACGCGCCGAGAGCAACAGCAGCTGCGGGCCGCTGGCGGCATCGGACGGTGCACGCTCCGGCGCTTCCTCCAGGATCACATGGGCATTCGTGCCACCCACGCCGAACGAACTGACACCGGCACGCAGCGGGCCGCCTGCCGTCTGCCACGGACGCAGCGTGTCATTCACCACGAACGGGGAGTCGGCGAGATTGAGCCGCGGATTGGCGGCGGTGTAATGCAGCGACGGCGGCAGGCGACGCTCGCACAAGGCCAGCGACGTCTTGATCACGCTGGCGGCACCGGCGGCCATCACCAGGTGGCCGACATTGCTCTTGAGCGAACCCAGCGCGCAGAAACCCTTGTCCGGCGTTCCCTGGCGGAAGGCCTGCGTCAGGCCTTCCAGTTCGATGGGATCGCCCAGCGGCGTGGCCGTGCCATGCGCTTCGACGTAGGAGATATCGCGTGGCGAGACGCCGGCGTCATCCAGCGCCATCGTGATGACGGCGGCCTGGCCAGCGGCATTCGGTGCGGTGAAGCTCGCCTTGACGCCACCGTCGTTGTTCACGGCCGCGCCGCGGATCACCGCATAGATCGGATCGCCGTCGCGCAACGCGTCGGACAGGCGCTTGAGCAGGACCACCGCGGCGCCGTCACTGAATACCGTGCCTTGCGCGCCGATGTCGAAGGTCCGCGTATGCCCGTCCGGCGACAGCATCGAGCCTTCCTGCGCCACATAACCGCTGTTCGGCGGGCAGGAGATGGACGAGCCGCCAGCCAGTGCCATGCCGCAACGGCCGGCACGCAGCGCGTCGAACGCCTGTGCGATGGCGACCAGCGACGTGGAGCACGCGGTATTGAGGCTGATCGCCGGACCGGTGAGGTTGAGCTTGTGCGCGACGCGCGTGGCCAGGTAATCCTTCTCGTTGCCGAGCATCACCTGGAAGGCACCGAGCTTGTCGATGAGGTCCGGGCGGCCACTGATGTGCTTCTGGTAGTACGTGGCGTTGTGCATGCCACCGAAGACACCGACCGGCGTCTCCTGCGCATCGGGCACATAGCCACCACGCTCCAGGCATTCCCAGCACAGTTCAAGGAACAGGCGCTGTTGCGGGTCGGTGAGTTCGGCTTCGCGCGGCGACATGCCGAAGAAACCGGCGTCGAACTGCTCCACGTCGTCGATCACGCCACGCGCCGCGACATAACCGGGGTCTTCACGGTCGGCCTGGCTCACCGCCGGATCGAGTTCACCCGGCGCGAAGTAGCGGATCGATTCGCGACCCGCGCAGAGGTTGTCCCAGAAGGTCTCGACATCCGGCGCACCGGGGAAGCGACCGGCCATGGCGATGATCGCCACCGGTTCCCCCGCCGCCGGCGCGCCACCCGACAGGCGTCCTGCCAACGCCTGGCGAGTGGCGCGCCCCTCGATCGTGGCTGCGACGGCAGCCGGGGTCGGCTCCGCGAAGAACCCGACCAGGGATGGGGTCGGCGACAGTTCCTCGTGCACGCGAGTCATGGCACGCGTTGCAAGAAGAGAGCTGCCGCCGAGGTCGAAGAAGTTGTCGTCACGACCGACCGTGTCCAGGCCGAGCGTTTCGGCAAAGATGGCGCAGAGCCGCGTTTCCACGTCACCGCGCGGCGCCACGTAAGGCGCGGCCAGCTCGGGCCGGGCGCTGTCCGGTGCGGGCAGGGCGCGGCGGTCGAGCTTGCCGTTGTCGTTGACCGGGAGCGCATCGAGGCGCATCCAGGCCACGGGAAGCATGTATTCGGGCAGGGTAAGGGCGAGCGAGTCGCGCAAGGCACGGGCGGTTACGCCCTCGTCGTGGCTGACGTAATAGGCCACGAGGCGCTTCTCGCCGGGCGAGTCTTCGCGAGCGATCACGGCAGCGGCCGCGACACCCGGCAGCGCACGCAATGCGATGTCGATCTCGCCGGTCTCGATGCGATAGCCGCGAATCTTCACCTGGCCGTCGACGCGGCCGATGAAGGCCAGGTTGCCGTCGGGCAGCCACTGGACGAGGTCGCCCGTGCGGTAACGCGTGCCGCCGGCGACGAAGCGCTCGGCGGTCAGCTCGGGACGGTTGAGGTAACCACGCGCCACGCCCGTGCCGCCGATGTACAGCTCGCCGGGCTCGCCGGCGGCCACTTCGTTGCCGGCACTATCGAGCACATGCAGCGAGGTCTCGCCGATCGGCGTGCCGATGGGGATCGCGCGGAGTTCGTCGGGAAGCTCGCGCGGGATGCGATAGGTGGTCGCGAATGTGGTGCACTCGGTGGGACCGTAACCGTTGATCAGCTGCGTGGCAGGAAGCGCCGCATACGCCTTGCGCACGTGCGGCACGGACAGCGCTTCACCACCCGTGAGGACGACGCGCAGGCCGGCAAGGTTGCTGGCATCGTCGTCGACGATGGCGTTGAACAACGCAGCTGTCAGCCAGGCGATCTCGGCGCCATGGCGCTCCACGGTGCGGGCGATGCCGCAGCCGGTGGGCACACGCTCGCGGTAGACGACGCAGGTGCCGCCATTGAGCAGCGGCGCGAAAATCTCGAAGGTCGATGCATCGAAACCCAGCGGTGCCGCGTGCAGCACCCTGGGCGCGTCGAAGTCGATGTAATCGGACCGCAGCACGAGGCGGAGAATCGAGGCGTGGCGAATCTCGACGCCCTTCGGCGTGCCCGTCGACCCCGACGTATACATGGCATAGGCCAGGTCGTCGCCAGACCCGTCGCCGTCGGCAACCTTCGTATAGGAGGCAGGAGCCTCCAGGGAGGCGACCGTGAAGAGGGGGATGTCTTCCGCGAGGATGTCGAGTCCTTCATCGGCGACGATGGCCGCGACATCGGCATCCCGGAGTGCGAAGGCCACGCGCTCCACCGGCCAGCGCGTATCGATGGGGAGATAGGCCGCACCCGCCTTCAGCACGCCGAACACAACCACGATGGACTCGACCGAGCGCTCCATCAACAGGGCGACATAGCTGCCCGGCTCGACACCTGCCGCCGCCAATGCCGCCGCCACGCGGTCGCTGCGTGCGTCCAGCTCGGCATAGGTGAGGCTCGACGCATCCGACGCCAGGGCGATCCGCTCCGGATGGGTACGGGCCACCGCGGCAAAGCGACCGTGGACGGTAGCGTTGTCGCGCCGGGCGCTGGAAAGTGCATCGTTCATCATCTGGCCTCGTACCCATGGGGAGAGCACGAAGGCATAGGCCAAATGGACGAGGCGGCAACGGCGCGGTCTGGCGACGTGCGGCACACGTCGCGACAGCTAGCCGGGTTGCCCCTGAAGTCCCTCATCCACCGTGCCGTGCCTTCGGCTTTCATGCGATCCCCCGTCACGCATCCGGAACCGATTGCTCCTTCGCGTCTGTGGAATCTTTATAGCCCCCGGGTCCCAGGTGGCATATACAACTGGCGTGCTAGCCGAGGTGGGCAAATGGCCGAGGTGGAACGGGGTTACTTGCGGAACTTGAACGAGTCCAGCCGGATG
>DATNJP010000466.1:0-7571 GCA_035603855.1 Luteibacter sp.
TCAGCAGCACCGCCGGCGAGGCGATCTTCGCCAGGGCGACGCGCGCCACCGCGGCGCCCATCGGGTTGCCGCCGAAGGTCGTGCCGTGCGCGCCGAACTGCATCACCTCGGCGGCGGCCGGGCCGACCAGCATGGCGCCGATGGGGAAGCCCGCGCCCAGCGCCTTGGCCAGCGTCACGATGTCCGGCCTGACGTGGTCGTGGGAGAAGGCGAACAGCGTGCCGGTGCGGCCCATGCCGCACTGGATCTCGTCGAGCACCATCAGCGCGTCGTGCGCGTCGCACAGCTCGCGGACCTTCTTCAGGAAGCCCGGATCGGCGGGCATGACGCCGCCCTCGCCCTGGATGGGCTCGAGCATCACGCCGGCGACGCCGCCCTGGGCGAAGGCCTCTTCCAGCGCGGCCGTGTCGTTGAAGGCCACATAGCGGAAGCCGCCGGGTAGCGGCTCGTAGCCTTCCTGGTACTTCGGCTGGGCCGTGGCCGTCACCGAAGCGAGGGTGCGGCCGTGGAAGGAACCCTTGAAGGTCACGATCACGCGGGCTTCGGGCGGACGGCCCTTCGAGGCGGCCCATTTGCGCACTAGCTTGATCGCGGCCTCGTTGGCCTCGGTGCCGGAATTGCAGAGGAAGACGCGTTCGGCGAACGGCGCGTGCTCGACCAGCTCCTGGGCCAGCCGCAGCGGGGGTTCGGTGTAGAACACGTTGCTGGCGTGCCAGAGCTTGTGCGCCTGCGCCATGAGCGCGGCGACGAGATCGGGGTCCTGGTGGCCGAGCGAGTTCACCGCGATGCCGGCGCCGAAGTCGAGGTAATCACGACCTTGCGTATCCCACACCCGGGCGCCCTTGCCGTGGTCGAGCACGACGTCGCGCGGACGGTACACCGGCAGCCAGTAACGCTTGCCCAGGCCGATGAGATCGGAGGGATCGACAGGATGCGACGACATGGAACGGACTCCCGGCCCCGGCCGCAGCACCGGAACCCATACAGGGACGGATGGAATCGCACGGTACGCTCTGCGGTCCGACATCGATCCGAAACCCCCGCGCCGGACGCCGCCGGTCTGGCCGGACTCGCGTACGCGCGCGTGGAACCTGCATCGTATAAGGCGCGGGGCGCGCCGACAACGCATGGCATGTAGCGCCGATGCAACGGCGTGTTACAGGTCGCTACACCGGCTGAACGGATGGCGCGATGGCGATCGCAAGAAAATCGTTGCGAATCAAAGGATCGACCCCGTGGCACGGCGCTTGCTGCCTCATGGGGCAAGGCCCTGTGAAGCCGCGTGGTTCGCTCGCCCGACGACCCTGCCAAGCCGGACGACGAATGGGAACTCCCGGTCCTCCAGAGGACCGGGAGTTTTCTTTTCCACGGGCGGTGCCTTGCGAGCGACCGGAACCAGGGGCTTTTCAGCGCAGCTGATCGAGGGCGAGTTGATGCTTCTTGCAGAGGCGATACACGGTGACGCGGGAGACCCGCAGGCGGCGTGCGCATTCGCTGATGTTGAAGGCGCTTGCACGCAGGCAGTCCACGATCGCCTCGCGTTCGGCCGAGGTACGCGCGCTGCCCAGGCTGTCGCGGTCGCCACCGGCCACGTCGACGCTGAGCTCGAGGTCCTCCGGCGTGATCAGCGCGTCATCCGCGATGACCGCCGCCCGCTGCACGCGGTTCATGAGTTCGCGCACGTTGCCTGGCCACGCGAAACCGTTGAGCGCTTTCCGCGCCGCCGTGCTGAAGGCGCGGGCCCGCGTGCCGTAGCTTTCGCGGAAGGCGTCGAGGAAGTGCTGCGCCAGCAATTCGATGTCGCCGTTGCGTTCGCGCAGCGGAGGCATGCGCAGGCGCAGTACGTTGAGCCGATAGAAGAGGTCTTCGCGGAAGCGCCCCTGGGCCACCGCTTTTTCCAGGTCGACGTGTGTCGCGGCGAGCACGCGCACGTCCACCTTGATCGACTGGCAGCTGCCGATGCGTTCGATGGTTCCCTCCTGCAGCACGCGCAGGAGGTTGGTCTGCGCGTCGAGCGGCAGGTCGCCGATCTCGTCGAGGAACACCGTGCCGCCATCGGCGGATTCGAAATGACCGATGCGTCGCGCGGTGGCGCCGGTGAACGAACCGCGCTCATGACCGAACAGTTCCGACTGCACGAGGTTCGCGGGCAAGGCGCCACAGTTGATCGCCGCGAAGGGTTTGTCGCGGCGCCCGGACAACTGATGCAGCGCGCGTGCGGCCATCTCCTTGCCGGTGCCGGTTTCCCCGGTGATCAGGAGGGGCAGTTCGACGGGAGCGAATTTGCGGATGTTCTGCGACAACGCGCGGATGGCCGGACTGTTGCCGGTGAGCACGCTGGGCTGGTCGTCGGGTTGTGCTACGCCATCGCTGGGCACGCGGGACAACGCCTGTCGCAAGGCGCTGAACGAGGATGCCCCGTCGATGATCTCGAAAGCGTGTGGCAACGCACGCAACACGGAGGGATCCTTGACGGGCGTACGCGCGTTGGTGAGTCCGATCCAGGCCATGCCCGGATGTGTCTCGCGCAAGCCCGTGAGTATGCGCACGGCGGCCTGGGCACTCGCACGCAGATCCACCACCGCGATGGCGGCATCGCTGCATTCGGGCACTTCACCATCCTGTCGAGCCGGATCGGCCACCA
Organism: Luteibacter sp.; assembly: GCA_035603855.1. GTDB lineage: Bacteria > Pseudomonadota > Gammaproteobacteria > Xanthomonadales > Rhodanobacteraceae > Luteibacter. The sequence continues at coordinate 2,645 of DATNJP010000466.1, forward strand.
GCGTGCGCCAGCCGGCCCGGATCAGCCCGAAATGTTCCTCGACGCTCGGTCTGCCAACCCAAACGACGCAACGCCCCGTCGATTCCCCGCGCGACATGCCTGCTCCTCACCCAGTCTCGTGGCCTGCTGCCGGCCTTCGCGGGCTCATCTCCGGACCCGCCGCCGGCACCCCTGCAGGCCGGCAAGCCCCACTTCGTAGCCCGCGCTCGGGAGCACGGGTGACGGACCGACGTTATACCGGCGTGCCGAATGCGGCCATACGCCAAACGGGCTAGCCTGCCGCACTGCCTTTCATAGCTGTCGCGATAGCTATAGAAATAAATCGGGAAGCAGCGGCTGGCCTGGCGCCACGGCGTAACGATCGAAGTCGCTGACACCCGCTTCGCGCAGGACGTCTTCATCGATGAAGAAGCGTCCGGTGGATTCGCGTGAGGATTTCGTGAGGATGGCATGCGCCGCGTCAGCGACGATGTCCGGCGTGCGGCATTGCTCGGCGCGCACGGTGTCGCCAAGCATCGCGATGGCGGCCGTGGCGATGACGGTTTTCGGCCACAACGCATTCACCGCGATGCCCATCGGCCGGAATTCCGGCGCCATGCCCAACACGCAATGACTCATGCCGAACTTGGCGATCGTGTACGCGACATGTGGCGCATACCACTGGGGATCGATGCTGGGTGGCGGTGAGAGCATCAGCACGTGCGGGTTTTCGGCGTCTTTCAGGAACGGCAGGCACGCCTGGGTCGTGAGGAAAGTGCCTCGCGTGTTCACCTCGTGCATGAGGTCGAAGCGTTTCATCGGCGTGCCCTCGACGCCGGCAAGCCAGATCGCGCTGGCATTGTTCACGACGATATCGATGCCACCGAAGCGCTCCGCGGCGGTGGCCGCCGCCATGCGCACCTCGTCTTCCTGGCGGATGTCCACCTTCAGCGGCAGTGCGACGCCACCTGCTGCCTCGATCTCCGCGGCCGCCGTGTGGATGGTGCCCGGCAACCTCGGGTTCGCGACGTTACTCTTCGCGGCGATGACGATGTTGGCGCCATCGCGCGCGGCACGCAGCGCGATGGCGAGACCGATCCCGCGCGACGCGCCGGTGATGAAGAGCGTCTTGCCCTTGAGTGTCGTCATTGGCCTTCCTCAGGCGCGTTGGAAACGCGGCAGGATATCGCGCAGTTCGGCGAGTCGTTGCAGGGGATCGGCAAGCTCGAGCATGTGCTGGCATTCGTCCGGATCGAGTGGCAGCAATTCCGAGAGACGAAAGCCCACCCAGCTGGCGTCATCCGCACGTGCGGCGACATCGTTGCGCCATGGCGGCGTCATCTGTTCGGAAAGGCGTTCGAGGATCGTCGCCAGCAAACCGAACTCGGGCGGCACGGGCATGGTCTCCTCGTCCGCCCAGGTGGCGATGTCGCCGCGCACCTGTCCGTCCGAACGCACGCGTGTGCGCGTGACGCGGAAACGCTGGCCGCCTTCCGCGACGATGCCGAGCAAGCCGTCCTCGCGCGTGTGGAAATCCGTGATCGTGGCCAGGGTACCAACGGCGGCGGGCACGGCGGGCTGCCCCGCTTCGCGCCCCTCCAGGATCATGCAGACGCCGAACGCGCGACCGGTGCGCGCGCATTCGCGGACCAGGTCGATGTAACGCGGTTCGAAGATGCGCAACTGCAGTTGACCGCCCGGAAAGAGGACGTTCGACAGGGGAAACAGCGGCAGGTCGAGGGCGGGCGTCGTCGCGGCCATGCCCGTCAGTCTAACCCGCGTCCAGCGCCGTAAAGAAGCGTCGCGGCGCACCTTCGAAGCCGCCGTTCGACATGAAGACGACCTGGTCGCCCTCGCGCGCTTCGCTCACCAGCCGGGCGATGAGTCCATCCACGCTGGGTTCCGTGACGCCACGGCCATCGAGTGCCCCGGTCACCTTGCCCGCATCCCAGGCCAGCTCGGGCCTGTGCAGGAAGACCACGCGATCGGCGTCGGCCAGCGAGGGGGCCAGCGCCTCGGCGTGGGCACCGAGCCGCATCGAATTCGATCGCGGTTCCAGCGCCACCAGGATGCGCGCATCGCCCACCTTCGCACGCAGGCCCGCGAGGGTCGTGGCGATGGCCGTCGGATGATGGGCGAAGTCGTCATAGACGGTGACACCGCGTGCCTGGCCGATGCGCTCCATGCGGCGCTTCACGCTGGTGAAATCGCCGAAGGCGGGCAACAGGGCGACGGGATCGGCCCCGGCCGCCGTGGCCGCGGCGAGCGCGGCCAGCGCGTTCATCACGTTGTGCCGGCCCAGCGATCCCCAGCGGATCTCGCCCAGCGGCACGCCCGAGCGATGCACGCGGAAGTGCGATCCATCCGTGGCCAGTAACTCGGCGCGCCAGTCGCCGGCGTCTATGCCGAATGTCTCCACCGGTGTCCATGCGCCCATGGCGAGCACCTCGGCGAGATACGCGTCCTCGGCGTTGACGATCAGCCGGCCATTGCCCGGCACGGTGCGCACCAGATGATGGAACTGGCGCTGGATCGATGCGACGTCGGGGAAGATGTCCGCGTGGTCGTATTCGAGGTTGTTGAGGATCGCGATGCGCGGACGGTAATGGACGAACTTCGAGCGTTTGTCGAAGAACGCCGAGTCGTACTCGTCGGCTTCGATCACGAACGGCTTGCCCTCGCCCCGGCGGGCCGAGACATCGAAGTTGCCCGGCACGCCGCCGATCAGGAAACCCGGCGACAACCCCGCCGATTCGAGCAGGTGCGCCAGCAGGCTGGTGGTCGTGGTCTTGCCATGCGTACCGGCCACGGCCAGTACCTCGCGGCCGCCGAGCAGGGTTTCGCCCAGCCACTGCGGCCCGGAGATGTAGCGCATGCCTTCGTCGAGCATGTATTCCACGGCCGGGTTGCCACGCGTCATGGCGTTGCCGACGACGACGAGATCCGGTGCCGGTTGCAGGTGCTCCGCCTTGTAGCCCTGCATGAGCCCGATGCCGAGGCCTTCCAGCTGGGTACTCATGGGCGGGTAGACGTTGGCGTCCGAGCCTTCGACCTGCAACCCGAGTTCGCGCGCGAGCGCGGCGACGCCACCCATGAAGGTGCCGCAGATACCGAGGATATGGACTCGCATGGAAGGTTCGCCGTCGGATCGCGGCAGCGGCGCCGCGTGAGGGCCCGCCAGGTTTGGCGGGCCGCGATGGATCAGGCGCTGGCGGCCTTCACGCCGCCCGGCAGGACATCCAGCACGCGCTGGGTCACCTGGTCGAGTTCGCCGACGCCGTCGACGACCCGCAGCTTGCCGCGCTGCTCGTAGAACTCGGCCACCGGCGCGGTCTGGTCAGCGTATATCTGGAGGCGCTTCTTCACCGTGTCCGGGTTGTCGTCGGGGCGGTGTTCTTTCTCGAAGCGTGCTTCGCAGCGGCCGATGATGCTTTCGTTGGGCACGTTCAACTTGACGACCACATCGAGCGGCTGGCCGATGCGGGCCAGCACGGCGTCCAGCGCGTCGGCCTGGGCCAGGTTGCGCGGATAGCCGTCGAGGATGAAGCCCGGCTTCGCGTCGGGTTCGCCCAGGCGGTGCTCGATGATGCCCAGCATGATGTCGTCCGGCAGCAGCTGGCCGGCGTCCATCAGGCTCTTGGCTTTCTGGCCCAGTTCGGTCCCGGCCTTGATCTCGCCGCGCAGCAGGTCGCCGGTCGAGATATGCGGCACGCCAAGGCGTTCCTTGAGAATGGTGGCCTGGGTACCCTTGCCGGAACCGGGGGCTCCGAATAGCACGAGTCGCATTGATGCTCCGTAACGTCGGGCGCGGGAAAACCCGGTGGCCGGACACAAGAAAATGGGTCTCAAGGTAACGGGAGGGGCGCCGCCGCGTCAGACGCCCGACATCCAGGAGGTGTAGGCAGGACGCCCCCGGGAGATCCTTTCAAGGCGCCGTGACGCCCGGCGCGCTACCCTGCCCGTCCCGACCCACCAGAAGGACGCGAAGCATGGCCGCCGGCAAACTCCTCTACGCCCAGTCGGGCGGTGTCTCCGCCGTCATCAACGCCACCGCCGCGGGCGTGATCGAAACGGCCCGGGACAAGGGCATCGTGGTGTATGCCGCGCGCAATGGCATCCTCGGCGCGTTGCGCGAGGAGCTGATCGACACGTCCAAGGAAGCCAAGGCCAACATCGCCGCGCTGAAGCACACGCCGGGTGGCGCCTTCGGGTCATGCCGCTACAAATTGAAGTCGCTGGAAGAAAATCGTGCCGAATACGAGCGTCTCATCGAGGTGTTCAAGGCGCACGACATCCGCACGTTCCTTTACAACGGCGGCAACGACTCGGCCGACACGGCGAACAAGGTCTCGAAGATCGGCCAGGCGCTGGGCTACAACGTGAACTGCATCGGCGTGCCCAAGACCATCGACAACGACCTGGTGGTGACCGACACCTGCCCCGGCTTCGGCTCGGTGGCCAAGTACACGGCCATCGCCGTGCGCGAGGCCAGCCTCGACGTCGTGTCCATGATGGATACGTCGACCAAGGTCTTCGTCATCGAAGTGATGGGCCGCCACGCTGGCTGGATCGCCGCCGCCGCGGGTCTTGCCGGTTCCGCGCCGGGCGACGCGCCCCACGTCATCCTGTTCCCGGAGAACGTCTTCGATCCCGATGCGTTCCTCGCCAAGGTGAAAGCCACGGTCGAGAAGGTCGGCTATTGCACGGTCGTGGTGTCCGAAGGCGTGAAGGACAAGGACGGCAAGTTCCTCGCCGAATCCGGCGCGCGCGATGCCTTCGGCCACGCGCAGCTGGGCGGTGCGGCTCCGGTCCTCGCGGCGCTCGTGCGCGAGAAGCTCGGCTACAAGTACCACTGGGCGCTACCCGACTACCTGCAGCGCTCCGCTCGCCACGTCGCATCGAAGACCGATCTCGACCAGGCGTATGCGGTGGGCAAGAAAGCGGTGGA
>DATNJP010000467.1:0-2454 GCA_035603855.1 Luteibacter sp.
CCGCAAAGCGCAGGCGGTATCGCCGGTGCGCGCATCCAGCGCAGCACCAACGGCGACATCGTGATCGAGCCTGGCGCCGCACCCGTGAGTGGCGTGCCGCGCGATTGGCTGTTCGACGCACGGCAATCCATCGCCGCCGAACGCCTGGAATTCGCGCCGACGGATCACGATGCCAGCATCACCGTGGACATCGACGCCAGCCGCAACCTGCAAGATTGGATGCCGCTGGTGCGCGGCGCGTCCATCGTCACGCTGGGCAAGGGCGACGGCGCCGTGGATGCGCGCGTGGTGAAGCTCGCCGGTATTCCGGCGCGCTATTACCGCGTGCGCGTCACCAACGGCGAAGCACCCTGGCCGGAAGCCACGACATCGATGGTGACCTTGTCCGGCACGGTGGAAGACGCGTCCGCAAAGGACGAGGCCGCACGCCGCTGGCTGGACCTCTCCGCCAGCGATACCAAGGCGAGCGGGCAGGGCGTCGATTACGACTACCGCCTTCCCGCCGCGCTGCCCGTGAGCGCACTGCGCGTGATGCTCGGTGCGGGTGACAACGTTGCCCGTTTCGACGCCATCGCCGTCGAAGGCACGATGAGCGGCGAGCAACTCGGCACGCTGGTGGTCACGCCGGGACAAGACGGTGGCGGCAGACATCCGCTGGAAGTCGCGCCCGGACGTCGCGAATTGCTGCGCCTGCATTCGGCCACGCCGCTACGCGAGGCACCGCGTCTTTCCGTGGGCTGGCGGCCGGATCGCTTCGTCTTCCTCCCCGAGGGCAACGGCCCGTATCGTCTCCTGGTGGGAAGCCGCTCGGCGCGCCGTCCCGCGTGGCCGATCGACGATGCCATCGCCGCCCTGCGTAAGGATGGCGGTCCGGGCTGGCGACCCGATCCCGCGACGGTCGACACGGGGCAGGAGCTGGCCGGCCGCGCGGCCCTGGACGCGGGCGACGCGCCGTTCGACTGGACCCGTCCGCTGCTCTGGGTGGTCCTGCTGCTGGGCGCGGCCCTGGTGGCGGGCATGGCCCTGAGCCTGCTGCGCAAGCCCAAATCCAGCGACGAATGACCCGTTGAGGCATCGTGCACGGTGAACGCGCGATAATGGCCGTTCACCCGTCGCACGAAGTCTCATGTCCTTCCAGTCTCCCGGCCTGTTCGCCGAACCCGAAGCATTGAAGCCCCTGGCCGAGCGCATGCGTCCCCGCGCGCTCGACGAAATCGTGGGCCAGCAGCGCGTGGTGGGCGAGGGCAAACCCCTGCGTCGCGCGCTGGAAGCGGGCAGGGTGCATTCCATGATCCTGTGGGGCCCGCCGGGCTGCGGCAAGACCACGCTGGCCCTGCTGGTGGCGCGCTACGCCGACGCCGACTTTCGCGCGATTTCCGCGGTGATGAGCGGGCTGCCTGATGTGCGCAAGGCGCTGGCCGAGGCGGAAGGCAACTTTGCGCAGGGTCGTCGCACCGTGTTGTTCGTGGACGAGGTGCATCGCTTCAACAAGGCGCAGCAGGATGCGTTCCTGCCGCACATCGAACGCGGCGTGATCATCTTCGTCGGCGCGACCACCGAGAACCCCTCGTTCGAACTCAACTCCGCGTTGCTGTCGCGCTGCCGCGTGCACGTGCTTGACGCGGTGAGCGCCGACGACATCGTGGCAGCACTGCATCGCGCGCTGGCCGACAAGGAACGCGGCCTGGGCGATCTCGGCCTGAGCGTGGAAGACGCCTCGCTGAAGCTCATCGCCAGCGCCGCCGACGGCGACGTGCGCCGCGCACTCACCCTGCTGGAAATCGCCGCCGAGCTCGCCGAAGACGGCCGCATCGACGACACCACGCTGGAGCAGGTGCTGGCCGACCGCACGCGCCGCTTCGACAAGAGCGGCGAGCAGTTCTACGACCAGATCTCGGCGCTGCATAAATCCGTGCGCTCGTCCGACCCGGACGCTGCCGTGTACTGGCTCACCCGCATGCTCGACGGCGGCTGCGATCCGCTCTACCTCGCACGCCGCATGACGCGCATGGCGGTGGAAGACGTGGGCCTGGCTGAGCCGCGCGCCTGGCGCATGGCTCTGGACGCCTGGGACACGTTCGAGCGCCTGGGCAGCCCCGAAGGCGAACTCGGCCTGGCCCAGCTCGCGATCTGGCTGGCCATCTCGCCCAAGAGCAACGCCGCGTACATGGCCTATAACAAGGCCCGCGCGACAGTGAAGCAGATGGGCAGCCTCGACGTCCCCATGCACCTGCGCAACGCGCCTACCAAGCTCATGAAGGGCCTGGGCTACGGCGCGGGCTACCAGTACGACCACGACGCGGAAGGCGGCATCGCCCTCGACCAGCAATGCCTCCCCGACGAACTGGTAGGCATGACCTTCTACGACCCCGTCGACCGAGGCCTGGAAGTCAAACTCCGAGAAAAACTAACCGCCCTCCGAGCCGCCAGGGCAGAAGCCCGCAAAAAGCCCTA
>DATNJP010000468.1:0-5535 GCA_035603855.1 Luteibacter sp.
CAGGCTTTCGGCATCTTCGGCCATGCGTCCCTCGTGTTCGGCTGCGCGCTGGGCGCCATCGCCCTGGTGGACGCCCCGTGGCAGAAGTTCAGCTTCACCAAGAAGATGAAGATGACCAAGCAGGAGGTGAAGGACGAGCACAAGGAAAGCGAGGGCAGTCCGGAGCTGAAGTCGAAAATCCGTCAGATGCAGCACCAGATGGCGCGCAAACGGATGATGGAAGACGTTCCTACGGCGGATGTGATCGTGACCAACCCGACCCATTTCGCCGTGGCGCTGAAATACGACGAGGAAAAGATGGGCGCGCCGCGCGTTGTCGCGAAGGGCGTGGACGTTATTGCCCAGCAAATCAGGGATGTAGCGGGCGGGGCGAAAGTTCCTGTGGTGGAAGCGCCTCCGTTGGCACGAGCCTTGTATCACACGACGGAAATCGGACGCGAAATCCCCTCGGCCCTGTACATCGCGGTGGCCCAGATCCTGGCTTACGTGTTCCGCCTGAAGCAGGCGATCGCCGTTGGCGACCTCCCGCCCGATCTGCCCAAGCAGGATATCGATCCGGATTTGCTTGGCCCTTACCGCATGGATAACTGACGATGGCCGCTTCCACCAACATCATGGGCACGTTCCGCCAGATCGGCCGCCGTGGTGTCGCCGCGCCGATCGCGATGCTGGTCATGCTCGGCATGATGATGCTGCCGCTGCCGCCGTTCATGCTGGACCTGCTGTTCACCTTCAACATCGCGTTGTCGCTGGTGATCCTGCTGGCCACGATGTACGTCATGCGGCCGCTGGAGCTGGCTTCGTTCCCGACCGTGGTGCTGTTCGCCACCTTGCTCCGCCTCGCCCTGAACATCGCGTCCACCCGCGTGGTGCTGCTGCACGGCCACAACGGCCCGGGCGCGGCCGGCAAGGTCATCGAGGCGTTCGGCGAATTCGTGATCGGCGGCAACTTCGCGGTCGGTTTCGTGGTGTTCGCCATCCTGACCATCATCAACTTCGTGGTCGTGACCAAGGGCGCCACGCGCGTGTCCGAAGTGACCGCGCGCTTCACCCTCGACGCCATGCCCGGCAAGCAGATGGCGATCGACGCAGACCTCAACGCCGGTCTGCTGACGCAGGAGCAGGCGCGCGAGCGCCGCCAGGAAGTGCGCGAGGAAGCGGACTTCTACGGCTCGATGGACGGTGCGTCCAAGTTCGTCCGCGGCGACGCGACAGCGGGCATGCTGATCCTCGCCATCAACATCATCGGTGGCTTCTTCATCGGCATGCTGCAGCATGGCCTGTCGGCCGCCGAAGCCGCGCGTACCTACACCTTGCTGACCATCGGTGACGGCCTCGTCGCGCAGGTGCCGGGCCTGATGCTCTCGATCGCGACGGCGGTGATCGTCACCCGCGTGTCCAAGTCGCAGGAGATGGGCAAGCACGTCATGGGTCAGCTGCTCGGCCAGCCGAAGGCGCTGGGCGTCGCGGCGGCCGTGCTCGGCACGATGGGCCTGATCCCGGGCATGCCGAACGTCCCGTTCCTCATCCTCGCCGCGGCCGCCGGCCTCGGCGCGTGGAAACTCAGCCAGAACAAGCAGGCGCTCGCCGACGGTGCCGCCGCCGGCACGAATGCGCCGGGCACCGAACTCGCGCTGGAGTCGGCGCCGCCGGCGGAACGTCTTGAACTGTCGTGGGAAGACGTCGCCCAGGTCGACACCATCGGCCTTGAAGTGGGCTATCGCCTCATTCCGCTCGTGGACAAGGCGCAGGGCGGCGAGCTCATGGCGCGGATCAAGTCGGTGCGCCGCAAGCTTTCGCAGGAACTCGGGTTCCTCGTGCCGTCCGTGCACATCCGCGACAACCTCGATCTTGCCCCGCATGGCTACCGCATCTCCCTGATGGGCGTGCCGATGGGCGAGGCGGAGATCCATACCGAGCGCATGCTCGCGATCGATCCGGGCCGCGTGCACGGCACGATCAACGGCATCGCCACGCGCGACCCGGCGTTCGGCCTGGATGCCGTCTGGATCGAGCCGGGCATGCGCGAGCATGCGCAGACGCTGGGCTACACCGTGGTCGATCCGGCCACCGTCATCGCCACGCACCTGTCGCACATCCTGCAGAACCACGCCCACGAACTCATCGGCCACCAGGACGTACAGCAGTTGCTCGACCGCCTGGCCCAGCAGACCCCGAAGCTGGTGGAAGACCTGGTGCCGAAGCGTCTTTCGCTCGGCGCCGTCGTCAAGGTGCTGCAGAACCTGCTCGCCGAGCGCGTGCCCATCCGCAACTTCCGCGGCATCGTCGAGTCGTTGGCCGAACATGCCGGCCAGAGCCAGGATCCCGGCGTCCTTGCCGCCGCCGTGCGTGTCACGCTCGGCCGACAGATCGTGCAGGAGATCGCCGGACTCGGTACCGAGGTCCCCGTCATTACTTTGGCGCCCGAGCTGGAGCAGATCCTTCTGCAGTCGTTGCAGGGTGGTGGTCCCGCGGGCGCGGCTGTCGAACCGGGCCTGGCCGATCGCCTGCAACAGAGCGTCGCCGACGCGGCCCGGCGTCAGGAAGCGGCGGGCGAACCGGCCGTGCTGCTGGTCTCGCCGGCGCTCCGTCCGTGGCTTTCGCGCTTCACGCGTCATGTGGCCCAAAACCTGCATGTACTTGCTTACAACGAGGTTCCGGACAACCGACGCGTCAAGTTGGTGACGGCCCTCGGACGATAAGACTGAGACAGGATCGAACGCATGAAAATCAAACGCTTCGTTGCTCCCGACATGCGCCAGGCGATGCGCCAGGTTCGTGACGAGCAGGGTCCGGATGCCGTGATCCTCTCGACGCGCCGGCTCGACGACGGCATCGAGATCATCGCCGCGCTCGACTACGACGAGGCGCTGGTGCGCGAGGCTGGTTTCGGCTTCGAGGCGCCGGCCCGCGAGGAAGCACCGATCCGTGCCGTCCGCGACGACGCCGAGCGCGCCGCCCGCATCGACCAGGCGCGTGCCGCCACCGCCGCTGCCGTGGAGCGCGCCGCGAAGGCCGGCGCTCCGGCCAGCGCGAACGCACCGCAGCGCCAGTCCAGCGCCGCCCTTGCCGCCAGCGTCGCCGACGTGGTGCGGGCCGCCACGGTCGTACCGAACAACGACGCCGCCGTGAATGGCGTGCGCGCCGAGATCAACCACCTGCGCGAGATGCTGGAAGTCCAGTTGTCGACGCTCGCGTGGAACCAGCTGGATCGCGAGCAGCCGCTGCGCGCCCGCGTGTTGCGCGAGATGACCCGTCTCGGCATCGACGGCGACGTGGCACGCGCGCTGTGCGCCGAACTGCCGCCCGGCATGACCCCGGACCAGGCGCGTTACCTGCCTCTGGGCATCCTCTCGCGCAACATCCGCACCAGCGGACGGAATTTCGACACGGTCGGCGGCGGTGTCACCGCACTGGTCGGCACCACCGGCGTCGGCAAGACCACGACGATCGCCAAGCTCGCCGCCCGCGCGGTGCTGCGCCATGGGGCATCGAACGTCGCGTTGATCAGCGCCGACCAGTACCGCATCGGCGCGGGTGCGCAGCTCGAGCACTACGGCCGCCTGCTGGGCGTACGCGTGTTCAACGCGCACGATGCCACCAGCCTGCGCAACGTCCTGCTCCAGCTGCGCGGCAAGCATACCGTGCTGGTCGACACCGCCGGCCTGGCCGGCAACGATCCCAACCTGCAGCAACAGTTCGAAACGCTTCGTGCCACGTCCGACGTGCGCGTGTGCCTGGTGCTTGCCGCCAATGCGCAGGCGCAGGCCATCGACAACGCCATCCGCGCGTATGCGCCGCTGGCGCCGCAGAGCGCCATCCTTACCAAGCTCGACGAAGCGCCGCTCATTGGTGGCGCCCTGTCGGCACTGATCCGCCATCGCCTGCCGCTCGACTACACCACCGACGGACAACGCGTGCCCGAGGACATCGCCTCGGCCGACGCGCGCAAGCTGGTGCTTCTCGCAGCCCAACTGCTGAAGCAGCGCACCGATGAACCGGACGACGCCCTGCTTGCCGAGCGCTTCGGCATCGCCGCGCCGGCCGTGGCTTGACCGTTCCGCAATCTCTTCGACACCCGCAACCGAAAATACCCAGGGCAGTGACTTCCTTCATGAGCACACACGTCGATTCCACCCAGGCCGCCGGACTCAACTGGCTCGCCGACCGCCGTCCCACCCGCAGCATCGCGATCGCGGGCGGCAAGGGCGGCGTGGGCAAGACCACGGTGGCTGTCAATCTCGGCATGGCGCTCGCGATGGGCGGCCGTGACGTGGTCCTGCTCGATGCCGACCTCGCCATGGCGAACATCGACGTCCTGCTGGGCCTCCAGCCGACCCGCCACCTGGGCCACATGCTCGAGGGCGAGTGCACCATCGAGGACCTGATCCTCCCGGCTGCCCACGGCCTGAAGGTGATCCCGGCGACCTCAGGCACGCGGCGCATGGCGCAGCTGCCGAATATCGAGCATGCCGCGGTCATCCGGGCCTTCGACGAATACCCGATCCCCCCCGAATACCTCATCGTGGACACCGCGGCCGGCATTTCCGACAGCGTGTCCATGTTCGCCGCCGCCTCCGACGAGGTCGTGGTGGTGGTCTGCGACGAGCCGGCTTCGCTGACCGACGCCTATGCGCTCATCAAGGTCATGAGCCGCGAATTCGCGGTGAACCGCTTCCGCATCGTGGCCAACATGGTCCGCCATGCGCAGGAAGGCCGCCAACTGTTCGAGAAGCTGTCACGGGTGACCAATCGCTTCCTCGACGTGTCCCTGGATTTCATGGGCATGGTTCCGCACGACGAGTACCTGCGCCAGGCGATCCGCCGCCAATCGGCGGTGGTCGACGCCTGGCCCAGCAGCCGGTCGGCGGTCGGATTCAAGAATCTGGCCAGGTCGGTCGATACATGGGGTGAACCCGAGCCCCGGGCACAGGGCCGCATCGGCTTTTTCGCCGAGCGGTCCCATCAGGTGGGGGGAGGGCTGCCACTGTGAGCGTCGCGACCGAATATCTCGAGATCACGCGTATCCCGGCGGATCAATTGGTAAAAAACCACGCGCCGCTGGTGCGCCGGATCGCCTATCACCTGATGGGCCGGCTCCCGCCAAGCGTGGATGCGAACGACCTCATGCAGGCCGGAATGATCGGACTGCTCGAGGCCGCAAGAAATTACTCGCCGACTCGCGCGGCCAGCTTCGAAACCTATGCGGGTATCCGCATTCGTGGCGCCATGCTGGACGAACTGCGCAAGACGGACTGGACCCCGCGCTCCGTCCACCGGAAGTTGCGCGAGGTGGCGGAGGTTACGAGGCAGATCGAAAACGAGACGGGTGGCGACGCCGAAGACGCGGAAGTGATGAAGCGGCTTGGCATCGACGCCATGGAATACAACCAGATCCTGGCCGACGCGGCGAGTGCTCGGTTGCTTAGCCTGACGGCGCCCGAAGGCGACGAAGGCGCGGCGATCGACGTCGCCGACCCGAATGCCACGGGTCCGGATGGATTGTTCGAGCAGGAAGGCCTGCGTGACGCGCTG
>DATNJP010000469.1:0-10023 GCA_035603855.1 Luteibacter sp.
TCGTCGGGGCGGGTATTGCGGAATACGCCACGTGGCGCCTTGCCAACCGGGGTACGGGTGGCGGCGACGATATAGGCGTCTTGCACTTGCTTGCTCATGGGGTGGTTCCTTTAAGTGAGGAGGTCGGATGCGTAAGAGCGCTCGTGGCGCGTCAGTTACGCAGCGGCTTCCCCGTCGTCATCGTGTGCGCGATACGGGCCTGGGTCTTTTCGGTCTGCGCCAGGTCCACGAAATGGCGGCGTTCGAGTGCGAGCAGCCACGCTTCGTCGACCAGCGAGCCGCGCTCGATCATTCCGCCCGAGAGCGTGTCGGCGATGCGGCCGGCGATCTCGATGTCATGCGCGGAGGCGAAATAGCCTTCGCCCAGGTTCGCCAGCGAAGACTTGAACGTCGCGGTGGAGACATCGCCGGCGGCCGGGATGGCGCGTGCGGGCAGGGGCGGGCGATAACCCGACTCGGCCATCGCGCGTGCCTGCGCCTTGGCGACATGCAGCAGTTCGTAGCTGTTGAAGACCACGATGTCGTCCTGGCGCAGCAGGCCGAGCGATTTCGCCTCGATCGCGCTGGCGGACACCTTCGCCATGGCGATGGTTTCGAAGACCTTCTTCAGGGCTTCGAACGGATCTTCCGGATTGGACTGCGCGGCGCGCACGGCCAGTTCCTTCAGGCCGCCACCCGCCGGGAGCAGGCCCACGCCCGCTTCGACGAGGCCGATATAGCTTTCCAGCGCGGCGACCGTGCGTGCCGAGTGCATCTGGAACTCGCAGCCGCCACCGAGGGCCAGACCGCGGACGGCGGCGACCACCGGCACCAGCGAATACTTGATGCGCATGCTGGTGGCCTGGAAGTTCGCCACCATCGCTTCGAACTGGGCGAGCTTGCCGGCCTGCAGAAGACCCAATGCGCCCTTCAGGTCCGCACCGGCCGAGAACGGTTCGGAGGGCTGCCACAGGACGACGCCGCGGAACTGCTGTTCAGCCAGTCCGATCGCATGCTGGATGCCATCGAGCACCTGGTCGTTGACCGTGTGCATCTTCGTCTTGAAGGAGATGACGCCGATGTCGTCGCCCGCGTGCCAAAGGCGCACGCCGTCGTTCTCCCAGACGGTGGTGCCCTGGTCGAAGGTCTCGCCGAGGATCGGATCCGGGAACTGCTGACGGGCATAGACGGGGTGGCTGGAGCGTGGCTTCTCGGCATTGGCGCTGGCGGAGTAGGAACCCGCCTTGCCATGCACGCCGTTGCGGCCGTCGGTCACCCAGGCAGGCAGCGGGGCGCTGCTCATGGTCTTGCCGGCGGCGATGTCCTCGGCGATCCAGCCGGCGATCTGCTGCCAGCCAGCCGACTGCCAGATCTCGAACGGACCGAGCTTCCAGCCGTAACCCCAGCGGATGGCGAAGTCCACGTCACGCGCGGTATCGGCGATGTCGGCGAGGTGATACGCGGTGTAATGGAAGAGGTCGCGGAACACGGCCCAGAGGAACTGTGCCTGCGGATCGGACGACGCGCGCAGCTTGGCGAACTTCTCGGCCGGATCCTTGATGGCGAGGATGGCGGAGACTTCGTCGGACGCCTTCTGCTCCGACACGCGGTAGTCCTGCTTCTGCAGGTCGAGCACCACGATGTCCTTGCCGGCCTTGCGGTAGACGCCCGCACCGGTCTTCTGGCCAAGCGCGCCCTTTTCGATGAGCGCTTTCAGCCACGCCGGCGCCTGGAAGTACTGGTGCCAGGGGTCCTCGGGCAGGGTGTCGCTCATGGTCTTCACCACGTGCGCCAGCGTGTCCAGGCCGACGACGTCCGCGGTGCGGAAGGTGGCGCTCTTCGGACGGCCGATGGCAGGGCCGGTGAGTGCGTCGACCGTGTCGAAGCCCAGGCCGAACTTCTCGGTGTGGTGCATGGTGGACAGCATCGAGAACACGCCGATGCGGTTGCCGATGAAGTTCGGGGTGTCCTTGGCGTAGACCACGCCCTTGCCCAGCGTGGTCGTCAGGAAGGCTTCGAGACCCTCGAGCACCGTCGCGTCGGTGAGCTTCGTCGGGATGAGTTCGACGAGGTGCATGTAACGCGGCGGGTTGAAGAAGTGCACGCCCGTGAAGCGGTGGCGCAGTGCTTCGGGCAGCGCCTCGGCCAGGCCGTTGATGGACAGGCCCGAGGTGTTGCTGGCGAGCACGGCGGTCTTCGACACGTGCGGCGCGATCTTCGTATAGAGGTCGAGCTTCCAGTCCATGCGCTCGGCGATGGCCTCGATGACGAGGTCCACGTCGGCGAGCTGGGCGAGGTCGTCCTCGTAGTTGGCCGGGATGATCGCCGCGCCGAGGTTCTTGTCGGCCAGCGGCGCAGGCGACAGCTTCGCGAGGTTGGCGATCGCCTTGATGGCGATGCCGCTCTTCGGACCTTCCTTCGCGGGCAGGTCGAACAGCACGGTTTCCACGTTGGCGTTCGTCAGGTGCGCGGCAATCTGCGCACCCATGACGCCGGCGCCGAGTACCGCGGCCTTGCGAATGCGTAACGGTGTTGCGGTCATGGTGATCTCCGGATGGTGCAAAGGATCGTCCCCGGTCAGCGGCTGGCCGGGGAGGTCGAAACGGATGGGTTGCGCAGGCCGGCGGCGGCGAACTGGATGAGGTGTTCGGCGGCGGTCTCGCGGTGGTCGCGCTCGGCGACGTCGTTCTTGCGCTGGATGATGCCGAAGTCGGCCATCGCGTAAGTCAGGGCGCCGGTGACGATGTCCAGGCGCCAGTAGATCTCTTCCTTGCCCAAGCCAGGCAACAGGCGGCTGAACTCGGCGGCGAACTGGCGCAGCACGTGGCCGTAGTTGTCCGAGAGGAAGCGGCGCAGGGTCTCGTTGTGCTCGGCATAGGCGCGGGCGAGGACGCGGACGAACGCGGCGCCACCGCCATCGGTACGGGAGAGATCCAGCGCGGGGCGGATATACGCGTCGAGCACATCCTCGAGACGCGTCTCATCCTTGCCTGCGACTTTGGCCAGGGCGGCCAGGCGACGGCTGTTCAGTTCGTCCAGGCGGCGTCGGAACACCTCCTCGATGAGCTTGTCCTTGGAGCCGAAGTGGTAGTTCACTGCCGCCAGGTTGACCCGCGCGGCCGCCGTGACCTGTCGAAGGGAGGCGCCGGCGAACCCGTGGGTCGCGAAGAGGGCTTCCGCGGCGCCGAGGATGCGTTCCTTCGTGCTGCGTTCGCGGGACGCGTAGGGTGCGCTCGTCATGTCGGCGGACTCCGGAAGCGGGTGGTTTGAATCAAACGATCGTTTGAGAGTACGCCTGCCCGGCGCCGCGGGTCAATCTGCAACCGCACACGCCTGCAAACGGCTTGCGATTGAGCTAGAATCTGTCAAGATTTCGTGAGCTAAGTCAGTCATTCCGGACGGCTTTGGCCTCAAACTTTCACCGGGCGTCCTCGCGGGCCCCGGCAAACTTTATTGTCTTTTTTCCATTTCCCGGAGCACCCGTATGGCGCTGGAGCGCACCCTTTCGATCATCAAGCCGGACGCTGTCAAGAAGAACGTCATCGGCGAAATCCTGGCCCGCTTCGAGAAGGCCGGTCTCAAGATCGTCGCCGCCAAGATGAAGCAGCTGACCCGCGCCGAGGCCGAAGGCTTCTACGCCGTCCACAAGGATCGCCCGTTCTTCGGCGCGCTCGTCGACTTCATGATCTCCGGCCCGGTGATGATCCAGGCCCTGGAAGGCGAAGGCGCCGTGCTCAAGAACCGTGACCTCATGGGCGCGACCAATCCGAAGGAAGCCGCTGCGGGCACGATCCGCGCCGACTTCGCCGAGTCGATCGACGCCAACGCCGTCCATGGTTCGGATTCGGCAGAAAACGCCGCGATCGAGATCAAGTTCTTCTTCAACGACTCGGACGTCGTTTCGCACTGAGTAATGCCGTGAACACGCCTGCCGACAAGGTCAACCTGCTCGACTTCGACCGCAAGGGTCTGCGCGATTTCTTCGCCCAGATCGGCGAGAAGCCGTATCGCGCCGAGCAGGTGATGAAGTGGATCTACCACCGTCTCGAAAGCGATTTCGAGAAGATGACCGATGTCGGCAAGGCACTTCGCGAGAAGCTCAGCGCCACCTGCTACGTCGGCCCGCCGACGACCGTGTTCGAGAAGGCCGCGGTCGACGGCACGCATAAGTGGCTGTTGGGCATGGATGGCGGCAACGCCATCGAAACGGTCTATATCCCGGAGCCGACCCGCGGCACGCTTTGCGTGTCGTCCCAGGTCGGCTGCGCCCTGAACTGCCAGTTCTGTTCCACGGCCACGCAGGGCTTTTCCCGCAACCTGTCCACCGCCGAGATCATCGGCCAGGTATGGGTCGCGGCCAAACACCTCGGCAATGTGCCGCACCAGCAGCGCCGCATCACCAACGTGGTGATGATGGGCATGGGCGAGCCGTTGCTGAACTTCGACAACGTGGTCAAGGCCATGAGCCTGATGCGCGACGACCTGGGTTTCGGCCTGGCGAGCAAGCGCGTCACGCTGTCCACGGCCGGCCTCGTGCCGATGATCGACAAGCTCTCGGCCGAAAGCGACGTCTCGCTGGCGGTGTCGCTGCACGCGGCCAACGACGAGCTGCGTACCGAGCTGGTACCGCTGAACAAGCGCTACCCGCTGGCCGAACTGATGGCCGCCTGCGAGCGCTACATCAACCGTGCGCCGCGCACCTCCATCACGTTCGAATACACCCTTATGAAGGGCGTGAACGACCAGCCGGAGCACGCTCGCCAGCTGATCAAGTTCATGCGCCGTCTCCCGGGTGCGAACAAGGTCAACCTTATTCCGTTCAATCCGTTCCCTGGCACGCGTTTCGAACGCTCGGGCCAGGAAGAGATCCGTGCATTCCAGACCCAGTTGCTCAATGCAGGCGTCCTGACGATGCTGCGCCGCACGCGCGGCGACGACATCGACGCCGCATGCGGTCAGCTGAAGGGGCAGGTCGTGGATCGCACGCGCCGTCAGGCGGAATTCCGCAAGAAACTCGGAGAGGGAGTGGTGAATGCGGCTTGAGCGGTGGGGGATGCTGGCGGCGCTCGCGTTCGCGTGTGCCGGCTGCGTGGGGGACGGTTCGGGGTTGAAGGCCTCGACGGCCGCCGATGATCGCGCCAAGGGGGCTGAGGTCCACACCGAATTGGGTCAACGTTACATGCAGAGTGGCGACCTCAAGGGCGCCATGGAAAAACTGCAGAAGGCGCTCCAGTTCGACCCGAAATACGTACCGGCACATACCGTGATCGCCGTGCTCTACGAGCGAATCAACGATCCGGTGAATGCCGAACTGCATTATCGCAAGGCCGTTGAATTCGATCCGAAGAAGGGTTCGGTGAACAATAATCTCGCGGTTTTCCTTTGCAAGCAGCAGCGTCCGCAGGAGGCGAAGGCCTTCTTTGACCGTGCGCTGGCCGATCCTTTCTACGAAACCCCGGACCTCGCCCTGACCAACGCGGGTACCTGCCTGCTCCAGTCGCAGGACTACGATTCGGCCGAGGCGTATTTCCGGAAGGCTGTCGCGCGCAATCCGAATAATCCGGATGCCCTGTATCAGATGGCGCACGTGTTGTACCTTAAGAACGATGCATTCAGGGCTCGTGCTTTCCTGCAGCGCTATGAAGCGGCGGGTAGCCCGAGTCCGGATTCGCTGAAGCTCGGTCACGATATCGAGCTCCGTCTGGGCAACGGGGAGGGTGCCCAGGACTACGCCAAGCGCTTGCGTGAAAAGTTCCCGGATTCGGAACCCGCGCGCGCACTCGAAGCCACAGCACGTCAATGACCACCGTATCTTCGAATTCTTCCGGTCGCGACGCGGGCGAACAGGACTTGTTCGCCGGGCTCGAGCCGAATGCAGACAGGGAGCACACCATGGATCCCCAGCTTGACGTCAACGCCCAGGACGAGGGCCGTGTGCTGATCGACCACGCGACGGGCCCCACCGATGGCTTCGGTGCCCGCCTGCGCGCCGCCCGCGAGGCCCGCGGCTACACCGTCGAGGCCTGCGGCCAGGCCCTGCGCCTGCCCACGCGCCTCATTCGCCAGCTCGAGGCCGGCGAATACGGCGGCATCGATTACCAGGTCTACCTGGCCGGCTACCTCACCAAGTACGGCCGCCACGTCGGCGTGGACGAGGAGGCCATCCAGGTCGAACTCGCCCGGTTGACCCCGCGCCAGCCGGACCTGGTGGTGACCGGTGGCGTGTCCCATTCGCGCTACCTGCTCGAGCGCTACGTCACGGCCGCTACCTATGTGGTGCTGACGGCCGTGATCGTCGTGCCGATGGTCTGGCTGGGCGTGCGTGGCACGCTCGATCGCGACATGGCGCGCCTGGCTCCGCTCGATGCCGCTCCCGTGGCACAGCAGGATGCCCCCGCGGCACCTTCGTCGAGCGCGGCGGCCACGGTGGCAACCACGACGGACACCAAGCCGGCACCGGCGCCGGAACAGCGCGCCGACGACCAGCAGCCGCTGCTCGCGTCCATGGCCATGTTCCCGCCGCTGGACCATTCGGCTGGCAAGGCTCCCCTGGCCACCACGGCCGCCGCTCCGGATGCCGCCGCCAACGGGCAGGGTGGGCATAGCCTCATGCTGAACCTTCCGGCCGCCAGCTGGGTGGAAGTGACCGCGGCCGATGGCTCGCGTCTCGAATACGGCATCCTTCCGGCAGGCACGCAGAAGTCCTACCGCAGCGACAGCCCGCTGGACGTCCGCATCGGCAATGCCAGCGGCGCCCAGGTGTCCGTCGATGGCCAGGCGGTACAGCTCGACGCCTTCCGCCGCGCCAACGTGGCACGTTTCCGCGTCGACATCCGCGACGGCAAGGCTTCGCCTGTCGCGTTCTGATCCTGCGGCACGCCGCGCACTGCCGCGCGGCGCCGCCCGCCCGTGCTTTTCGGGTATCCTTGCCTATTGATCCGCGCCGCCATCGCCCGATGGCCGGTGTGGGCTCGTTCCCTCCTTGGTTTGCTGCGCGGAGCGCAGTGGGTGATTGCATGGCATTCGACGTATACGACGATTACGAACAGGGTGAACGCGTCCAGCAATGGCTGCGCAAGAACGGCGTTTCCATCGCCGTCGGCATCGCTCTCGGCCTGGTGCTGATCTTCGGCTGGCAGCAGTGGAAGTCGCATCGCGCCAACCACGAGCAGGCCGCCGCCACGGAATACGCGGCACTGCAACTCGCGGTGGCGCAGAGCCGTGCGAACGAAATCGACATGCGTACGGAAACGCTGCTCAAGGATTACTCGGACACGGCATGGTCCGTGTTCGCCGCCAGCGAGCGCGCACAGCGCTATGTGATGGCAGGCACGCCCGACAAGGCCACCGGTGATCTCGACTGGGCCAAGGCGCACGCCAAGGACGAGACCCTGAAGACACTCGTCGACCTGCGCGTGGCGCAGCTCAAATACGCGCAGGGCAAGCCGCAGGAGGCCATCGCCGCGCTCGACGCGATGAAGACCACCTCGTTTGTTGCACTCGCGCAGGAACTCCGTGGCGACGCGCTGGTCAAGCTGGGACGCCCGGACGACGCACGCAAGGCCTATCAGGCGGCGATCGCCGCGATGGGCGACAGCGCACCGCAACGCGGTGTGGTTCAAACCAAACTCGATGATCTGGCTGTGGCCGGGAAGCAGGGTGCATGAAACGTTTCTGGGCAATCGCGTTGACTTCGTCGCTGGCCGTGTTGGCCGGCTGCCATTCGTTCAAGAAGGAAAACGTCGAACCGCCGACCCCGCTCGACAAGAAGTTCGAACCCACGCTCAAGGTGGAGCGTCTGTGGAAGTCCAGCATCGGTGACGGTGCGGCCGAGTCCGGTGTGCGCATGCGCCCGGTCGTCGTCGACGGCGTGCTTTATGCCGCCAGCACGGACGGCAAGATCGCCGCGTTCGAGGCCAATTCGGGCAAGAAGCTGTGGTCCAAGAGCACCCGCCAGCACGGCTGGTTCGGCTGGGGCGACTCCAAGCGTGAAGACGCGCGCTTCTCCGGAGGTCCGGGCGCTGCGGGCGACCTCGTCGCCATCGGTACGCTTGACGGCCACCTGTACGGCATCAACGCGAAGGACGGCGAGCGCCGCTGGGCCGCCGAAGTCTCTTCCGAAGTGATCACCGCACCGGTGATCGTCGGCGACCTCGTCGTGGTCCGCTGCAACGACGGCCGCGTCTACGGTATCGACGCCAAGAGCGGCGAACGCCGCTGGGTGTACGACCAGTCGCAGGTGCCGCTCCTGAGCCTGCGTGGCAATGGCCGCCTGCTCGTCGCCAACGGCGTGGTGTTCATGGGTAGCGACGCCGGCAAGCTCGTCGCCGTCCGCCTCGACAACGGTGAGAAGCTCTGGGAACAGACCCTCGCCAGCGGCGAAGGCCGCACCGAGATCGATCGCCTCGCCGACGCCGATGGCGCGCTGGTCCTCGACGGCACGACGCTTTACGGCGCCGCCTACCACGGTCAGCTCACCGGCATCGACGGCCCCAGCGGTCGCCCGCTGTGGAACCATGCGTTCTCGACGTTCACTTCGCTCGATGTCCATGGCGATGCGATCTACGGCGTCGACGACCAGTCCCAGGTGTTCGCCTTCGACAAGTCGGCCGGCGCCAGCATCTGGAAGCAGGACGGCCTGAAGTACCGTTGGCTCACCGGTCCGGCAGCGCAGGGCAATTACGTGGTGGTTGGCGACCTCGACGGTCACATCCACTGGCTCAACGGTAGCGACGGCAAGATCGCCGCCCGTGAACGCCTGTCCAAGAAAGCCATTCGTGCCCAGCCCGTCGTGGTGGGTGACACCGTGTACGTCGAAGATGTCGAGGGCCATATCGGCGCCTACCGCATCCCGGCGAACTGATTCACAGGATAGATGTATCTCCCATGTTACCCGTCGTCGCCCTGGTCGGCCGCCCCAATGTCGGTAAGTCGACCCTCTTCAATGCGCTGACGCGTAGCAGGGACGCCCTCGTCGCAGATATGCCCGGTGTCACCCGCGACAGGCACTACGGTGTCTGTCGCCTCGGTCCGCGACCCTTCGTGGTCGTGGACACGGGTGGGTTGTCCGGCAGTGACGAAGGCATCGAAGGTCTTACGGCAGTGCAGGTGCGCGCGGCGATCGCCGAAGCGCACGTGCTCGTCTTCGTCGTGGACGCGCGTGACGGCGTCCTGCCGCTCGACGCCGCCATCCTCACCGAGCTGCGCCGCAGCGGCAAGACCGTCATCGTCGTGGTCAACAAGACCGACGGCGTGGACGAAACGCTTGCCCTGGGCGAATTCGCCTCGTTCGGCATCGCCGAAACCCTGCCGATGTCGGCGGCGCACAGCCGTGGTGTCGACGTGCTGGTGGAGCGCTCGCTCGTCCATCTTCCGGACGATCGCGATGACGACCCGGCGCTCGAAGACCAGGGCATCCGCGTGGCCATCGTGGGTCGCCCGAACGCCGGCAAGTCCACGCTCATCAATCGCCTGCTCGGCGAAGACCGGCTCATCGTTTCCGACATGGCCGGCACGACGCGCGACCCCATCCGCGTTTCGCTGGAACGGGATGGCCGCCGCTACACGCTGATCGACACCGCCGGCGTCCGTCGTCGTGCACGCGTCGAGGAAGCGGTAGAGAAATTCAGCGTTATCAAGACCCTGCAATCCATTTCTGCGTCGCAGGTTACGATCGTGATGATCGACGCGCGCGAGAATCTGGCCGACCAGGATCTCACGCTGATCGGCCACGCCATCGAGGAAGGTCGCGCCCTGGTCATCGCCGTCAACAAGTGGGACGGCATGGACAGCTACCAGCGCGAGCAGACCCAGAAGGCGCTAGAGCGCCGCCTGCAATTCGCCGAGTGGGCGAAGACGGTGTTCATCTCGGCCCTGCATGGCTCCGGCTTGCGCGAGCTGATGAAGGCCGTCATCCGCGCCCACGCCGCGGCAACGAAGGAACTCACGTCCAGTGAGCTGACCCGCACGCTCGAGAAAGCGTACGAGGCTTATCAGCCGCCGCTGGTCCGTGGTCATGCGCCGAAGCTTCGCTACGCGCACCCG
>DATNJP010000470.1:0-10518 GCA_035603855.1 Luteibacter sp.
GCGATATCGGCGAGCCGCCAGCTGACCAGCAAATACGATCAGCAGAAGCTCATCGGTTACATGACCCAGGCCGTCGCGCCGCTCACCGGCACCGATGCGGTGGGCACATCCGTCCCCGAGAATCGCCGCCTGCGCGTCACGGCGCGCATGAATCCCAACGACGGCACGCGTTTCTACATCCTGCGGCACGCCGACGCGGCGGATACGACGAACGACGCGACGCACCTGACCATCACGCAGGGAAAGGCCGGCACGTTGACCATCCCGCAGCAGGTGGGCACGGCGATCCACATCGACGGTCGCGATTCAAAGGTCCTGCTTGCGGACTATCACTTCGGCGGCCAGCACCTCGCCTATTCCACCTCGGAGCTGATGACCCAACTGCGCATCGACGATCGCGACGTGGCCGTGTTCTACGGCCGGCATGGCGAAGACGGTGAAACCGTGTTGCGTTACCCGGCAGAGCCCAAGGCAAACGTCGTGGACGGTCAAGTCAGCACGCGCTGGGATGCAGCGACACATACACTTCGCCTCAATTACCGACACGATGGCCTGGCACGCGTCAGCATCACGGAAGGCACGAGCCGCCTCCTGTTGCTTATCGGCGATAACGCGGCGGCCGTCCGTTTCTGGCAACTGGATACGAAGGAAGGCCCCGTGCTCCTGCGCGGCCCTTATCTGGCACGTACCGCCAATCAGGAGGGTGATCGACTCGCCCTGACCGGTGACACCGATAAACCGACCGACATCGAAGTGTTCGCGAAACAAGGCGTCCGCGAGTTCACGTGGAATGGCACGCCGGTTTCGGTAACCGCCACAGCATCCACGAGCCTGCAAGGCCACATCGTGGGTCCCGTTCCCGTCTCATTGCCGACGCTGGCCCAATGGCACGTCGCGGACGGAGCACCTGAAATCGCCCCTGCATTCAACGATGCGCACTGGCTCGCCACCGATCGCGCCAGCACGCCCAATCCGTACTGGGATCACACGCTTCCGATCCTGGATAGCGATGCTTACGGGTTCCATCACGGCAACGTCTGGTATCGCGGCCACTTCCGCGCCACCGGAAAGGAAACCGGCATCCTGGTCAGTGCGAACACCGGCGTGCACCTGGGCAACCATGGCATCTTCACGGCGTGGCTCAACGGCCACTTCCTCGGCAACAATCCGAGCGGTGCACAGCAGTTCCCGATTGACCCGGCCTGGCTCAGGGCGAACGGCGACAACGTCATCGCCGTGCTCGTCGACAACCAGGGACACAACCAGGAAGAACACAACGGCGCGTTCCGCGAACCTCGAGGATTGATTTCGGCGTCATTCGCCGGCGCATCCACCGACATCCGCTGGAAGATCCAGGGCAACGTGGGCGGAGAGAATCTGCCCGACCCGGTTCGCGGCCCGTTCAACGCGGGCGGCCTCTATGGCGAACGCATGGGTTGGCAATTGCCCGGTTTCCGGGACGGCCGCTGGACCACCACGACGCTACCTCGCGCCACCGACAAGCCGGGCGTCGACTGGTACCGCACGACGTTCCGCCTCGACCTGCCCGCCGGCCAGGATGTGCCCATCGCCCTGCGCATCCACGACGCCGCGCCCCACCATTACCGCGCCATCGTCTTCATCAACGGCTGGCAAATTGGCCGGTACATCAGCGATGTGGGTCCCCAGACCGACTTCGAGCTACCGTCCGGGCTGCTGAACCCCCATGGCGACAATACGATCGCCATCGCCTCGTGGAGCACCGCGCAGGATGGCGGGCTGGGCGAGGTGTCCCTGGTGATGCAGGGCAATTACCGCTCGGCGCTTCAAGAGAGCCCCGTGGTAGCCCCCAACTACCCCGCGTTCTCGAAATCCGCCACGACTTATCCTTGAATAAGGAATCCCGCTATTCAAGGAAATTGAAATATCCTTGAATAAGGGGTACGGTTATTCAACCTTATTCCCTTACCCGGCGCCGCCACCCATGCGCAAGAGCGAGCTTTCAGCGGACCGACAGCGCTGCCTTGTACGTTGCGGCGAGCCCTACACGAACTGTCGCGCGCTGGTACCACCCGCGACGCCCAGGAACTTGCCCACCTCGGGTCGAGTCAGCTCCGCGCTGCACCTCGCGCACGAAGCGCTGGGGCGCCTGCAGTCGTCAGTGGCAACCCTGCCAAACACCGACCTGATCACTCGGACCCTTGCGCGTCGCGAGGCGGTACAAAGCTCACAGATCGAGGGAACGCAAACCCAGTTGCCAGAGCTGTTCGAGTACGAGGCAACCCAGGGCACCGGCGAGGCGACGGCGGATGCCAAGATCACGGAGCGCTATGTCGTGGCGCTGAAAGAGGGTCTGGATTCGTTGCAACAATCCGGACGCGACGGCTTGAGCATCGCGACAGTCAAACGATTGCACGCGGTCCTCATGCAGGATGCCACCGATCGCCTGCGTGCGGGCGAATGGCGCGACACGCAGGCGTGGATCGGCGCTGGACGTATCGAAGACGCCACCTTTGTCCCGCCTCCACCGTCCTATATCGATGCGTGCATGCAAGAACTCGAGCATTCAATGCTTCGATACGAGCGCAGCGATGACGAACATTTCGAGATTTCCGTCATCGCGCGCCTTGCCATAACGCACGCCCAATTCGAAACGATCCATCCGTTCGCCGATGGAAATGGCCGCGTGGGCCGCCTGTTGATGCCCCTGATGCTTGCCGAGAACGGCTATCCGCCGCTCTATCTGTCGGGCTACCTGCTGCGCCGTCGAGAGGCGTACTACGATTCGCTGGCCGACATCCAGTTGCGTAACCGATGGGAGCCGTGGGTCGAGTTCTTGTGCAGGGCCGTGGTGGATGCTTGCGATGCGTCACTGTCGATTGCTCTCGATATGAATGCGATCGCCAGCAAGTGGCTCGACATGCTTGGCGATCTGCGCGTCGATGCGGCGTCCCGAAAAATTCCGCGCCTGCTCCTCGGACACCCCGTCACCAGCATCAACGAAATGGCGTCACTGTTGGACACGTCATTTCAGACCGCCTCGACCGCCATCGATCAACTCGTCGCACGGGGCATCCTCAACGAAGTGCTTCCGCAACGAAAGCGCAACCGAATCTTTCACGCGACTGAATTGCTCGCCAGGCTCGAAGACAGATAAGGCGAAACAGGCGATCTACGGGTTCCTGTCCACGGGGGATAGCACCGGACTGCCCGTCGACGTCGCCCTTCCCGTTCCCGACTTCGTCATACCCGCTTTCGCACCTGGGTCGTCCTGACGAAGCTCGCATTCCGTTCACATCGCATACGCTGTCCTTCCGCACCTGTTCCGGAGGGACTCCATGCTGCAAAGAACGCCCACGTATCTCGATGCCCTGCGCCAGCTGCCCCTCGTCACCGCCGCTACGGCGCTCAGGGGCCGCAAGTTGCTGGTCATCGCGCCGCATCCCGATGACGAAAGCCTTGGCGCCGGTGGCCTGATCGCCGCGACCACGGCGCTCGGCCATGATGTGACGGTCATCTTCCTTACCGATGGCGAAGGATCGCACGTGGGTTCGCCGACCTACCCGCCCGAGGCGCTTGGCCGTCTGCGCCGCAGCGAGGCGATCACGGCTTTGAAGGCGCTGGGCATGGACGGAACGACAGTGGCGTTCTTCGGGCTGCCGGACGGTGGCCTCTCCAGCATGCCGCCCGAGGAAGCCGTCAACGTCGTCGAGGACCTTGCCCGTTTCATGACCGGGCACACGGTGGTCTGCGTCACCTCGCGCACCGATAGCCACCCGGACCATCAGGTCGCGCATCGCTGGGCGAAAATCGCATCGGTGATGACGCATTCCGAACTGTGGAGCTATGTGGTCTGGACCTGGGTGAGCGAGGACGAGGCGTCCTCATGGCGACCACCCCAAGGTATCCGCATCGACATCGGCCCGTACCTCGACGCCAAGCGCAAGGCGATCGCGGCGCACCAGTCGCAGCATGGATCGATCGTTACGGATGCCGCTGAAAGCTTCGCCCTGCCGAAGGAACTCCTGCTCGCGGCCGAGCAGCCGTTCGAGGTCTACCTGACCTCGCATCACACGTGATCACTCGCGAAGCGCCAGCAACCACATGAAGAGCAAACCGGCGCCGACACCCAGCACGGGAGCCAGACGCGCCTTGCCCGATGCGGACGTCCATAACCCGGGCAGGATATCGGCCAGCGCCACGTAGAGCACCGTGCCCGCGGCGAAGGCCATCGCCATGGCCGTCCATGCGGGGCCCATGGGCAGCCAGCGCAGGGCCATCGCGCCAAGGGGCACCGCGGTGGCCATGCCGACCGAAAGCCAGAACGCCTTGCGCGGCGGATAGCCACCCGCCACGAGTACGCTCGCGCTGCTCATTTCGCGCGGCACCTCGTGCAGCGCGATGGCCAGCAGCACGGCGAATCCCGTGGCCTCGCCAGCCAGGAAGCCCGCGGCGAGCACAATGCCGTCGATGAAGTGATGGAGGAAATCGCCGGTCAGCGTCATGCGGGCGAATGTCGCCGGTGCACCGGCCGCGTCCTCGTGTGTCCGTGGCCGGCGCACGAGCACCTCGATGCCGACCAAGGCAAAAACGCCAAGTCCCAGTGCCGCCATGAGCGAACGTGTATCGACGCCCGAATGCATCGCCTCGGGCAACACGTGCAACAAGGCGTCGCCAACCAGCAGGCCCACGGCAAGGGCTTGCAGCCAGGGCAAGGCGAAGGGTAACCAACGCGTGGGCAGCCAGACGACGAGCCGGGAAAACAGCGACGTGGCACCCAGGGCCAACGAACCGAACAGCACCGCCAACCAGGAAACGCTCACGTGGGGCCGTCTCCCGCACCGGCACGACGCCGGGCACGCACTCGCAAGTTCATATCGCCATCGTTTTGTTATAACATAACAAATAGTACGTCACGACCTGCCTCGAACGCTAGTGTTTTCAGCGCCGCGCTCGCGCCGGCATGTCTCGCGATACGGGAGGCGACAGGAAGCCGACGTGCGTCACAGATCACTCCTCCTTCTGTCATCGCCCTTCACGTATGCTCTGCGACCAGGGGGCAATCTACTCGCGACCGTCGACGCCACCGCCTTGCGCGGTCGATGCCGAAGGCCCGCGCTTGCCCGATCACGCTCAGGATCCGAGGCAACGCCGTGGCCCAGCCGTCGAAGAAAAGCATCCTGCATGTCCGCCCGACCCATTTCACGTCGGGCGTCGCCACCGGCATGGCCGTGACCGGTCCCACCGACGATGGCTTCATCCATCTGCACTTCTTCCGCGAAGTGCAACGCATCACCAATGACGACGTGCCGAGCCGTTCCTCATCTCCGAACGAGGTGGAACTCGCCTGGTCGCACGCCGAGGCGAACATTCACCTCGTGCGCGAGGAAGTCGCGGTGATCTCCATTCCCGTCAGCCGTCTTCCGTTTGTCAGCACGGCACTGAACAAGGCGGTGCGCTTCGTCGCCAGCGTGGTGAACGCATCGCGCGAGGGGCGCCCGCCGGCGCCTCGTGACGCCACGTCCCCTATCGCGGAATCGGTGACGGTGCCCTCCCGAGCCACGCCGGCGACCGGAGCCATGCCGACGCGTCCCCGCATGCCCGCCTGATCAAGGCGCGCTGCGGTCGTTCTCCGCTTCGATCTGCTGCAGGTCGAGGTCGCGTTCGATGTGATGCAACAGTTCGTCGTGGATCTGGCCCGAGCGGTGCAGCCGCAACAGTTCCGCACGGCCTGCGGCGACGGCCGCCAGCACCACGTCGTAATGCGCCTCACGGGCGCCTTCGTTGTCCTGCGGCGCCCTGCTATAGCGTTCGAGCACTTCCAGGCGATACGTGTATTGCTCCAGCAAACGCGGATGGACGAGTTTCCCGTCTTCGTCATACGCACGCGCCTTCACTGCCGCCAGCTGCGCACCATCGATGCGCACCAATGCCTGGGATTCCGAGAGGAACGACGTGTCTTCGTGTTCGCCGCGATCGAGGCCCAACCAGCGGATCACGGGCGCCATCGTGCCGCCCTGCACTACCACCGTGACCAGGATCACCGCGAAGGCGGCGGCCAGCGTCAGATCGCGCCCCGGCATGGCCTCCGGCAACGACAGCGCGATCGCCAGCGTCACCACGCCGCGCATACCGGCCCAGCTCAGCAGGAACGATGCCTTTGCCGAGGCGGGTACGGGATTCCGGCCCACCATGCGTGCCAGCGGCACGCGCAGGTAATCGGTGACGTAGATCCAGAGGAAGCGCGACAGGATGACCGCGGCCAGCACGGCGAGGATGGGCATGCCCAGCGTGTCCAGGGCCTGGCCAACACCACCCAGGCGCACGACCACGCCACGCAGCGAGAACCCGATCAGGATGAAGACCAGCGCCTCGAGCAGGAAGATCATCACTTCCCAGAAGGCGAAGCTGTTGACGCGGATACGCGCGGAGAGGATGTCGTGCTGGTACCAGCCGAAGATGATGCCGCTGCTGACCACGGACATCACGCCGGAGACATGCAGCGTTTCGCCACCGATATACGCCGCCCACGGTGACAGGCAACCCGCCGTGATCACGAGGTACATGTGGTCCATGCGGCGCAGCACGAACACCAGCGCGAAACCGATCGCCACGCCGACCACGATGCCACCCAACGCAAGACCGGCGAAACTCAGCACGGCGTCGTGCGCGCTGAACACACCCGTGAGCGCCGCCGCGGTGGCGAACCGGAAAAGCACGAGGCCGGTCGCATCGTTGAGCAGGCTCTCGCCTTCCAGCAACACCATCAGGCGACGCGGCAGGCGCACCTTGCCGAGCACGGCCTTCGCCGCGACAGCGTCGGGTGGCGAGACCACGGCGCCCAGCGCGAAGCACGCGGCCCACGGCAACGACGGCAACACCCAGTGCACCGTCACGCCCACGGCGAAGGTGGTGAAGATCACGGCACCGATGGCCAGCCAGAGAATGCCGCCGAGGTATTTGCGGAACTCCGACCACACCGTATAGAAGGCGCCATCCATGAGCAGCGGCGGCAGGAATACCGTCAGCACCAGTTCGGGATCGAACGTCACCTCGGGGATGCCGGGCAGGAAGGCGATGCCGATGCCACCGGCAAGCAGGGCCGCCGCGGACGGCAGGCGCAAGCGCCTCGCGATCAACTCGAGGACGAGGATCGCCACCAGCAGGATCAGGACGAATTTAAAGGTCTCTGTTGAAGCCATGCAGCATCCCCCGAATATCGAAACATCTTAGCCGCATCCGGCAACGGCTCGATTGGACGCTTGTTACACTTCGGGGTCCACGACGCCGGGATTCGGACCATGACTACGCCCACCCTCGCCATGCTCAAGGACGAAGAAGCGGCCCTGGTCCTCGAGCGTTTTTCGCTCGACGACGCCTGGACCCTGGGACACGCCCTGCGCGAGGCCGCCCTGGCACGGCATGCCGCCGTGGCCATCGAGATCGCGATGCGCGACCGCCCGCTCTTTTATACGGCCCTGCCCGGGGCCGATGTCTCCCATGCCAACTGGGTGCGCCGCAAGCGCAACACGGTGCTCGCCCTTGGGACCAGCACGCTCGCCGTAGGCATGAAGCTGGCCGACGCGGGCCAGAACCTCGAAGAGCGCTACGGCCTGTCCCCTGCGGAGCATGCGTCGGATGGCGGCGGCTTCCCGCTGCGGCTGCGCTCGCTGGGTGTCATCGGGGCCATCACGGTTTCCGGCATGCCGTCCCTCGACGATCACCGGCTTGTAACCGACACCCTGCACTCTTTCCTCGACCGCCCCGGCCAGCGTTGAGGCCGCCTCTACACACGCCACGAACACCCACACAGGCAGGCTAGGTCCATGAGCCACCAGGACGATCTCCAGAGGATGCTCGACCGCCTGGAACAGGAGGTGGCCACGGGCCTGCGCGACAACCCGGACCGCGATGCGTTCTGGCCCGATTTCGCGGCCCAGTCCAACAGCGTGCTCGAAGCGGCGGGAGCCGAACACTTCGACTGGGTCAGCGCCAGCATCTCGGAAATCCTGCAGCGGCACGGCATCGCGGTTCCCGAAGCCTGACCCTTCCAGCGACACCAAGCGGACGTCCAACCGTCCAAAGCGCGGGCGCCATCCGGCGGCACCCGTGCCAGAAGTCATGCATACCTGCTTAGGACATTTTGACACACTCGATGAACCGTCCCTGAAAACAGGTGTGACCGATGCGTCCGAAGCGCCCTGCCCTCCACCACGTCAGGACCGCTTTGTCGGTCGGCGTGGCCTCCTTCTGCCTGGCCCTCGTTGCCGGCCCCGTCGCCGCGCAACAGACCGTGCTCACGCCCGAACAGAAGGCGGCCATCGCCAAACGCAACGACATCGAGCAGCAGCTGGAAGACGTCGCCGTCATTGACCGCAAGGTGATGGTGAAGATGCGCGACGGCAAGCGCATGGCGGCCGACGTGTACCGGCCGAAGAATGCCACCGGCAAGGTGCCGACGATCTTCGTCCGCACGCCGTACAACTTCAATTTCTGGGACGTGAAGCTGGGCGCGCCGCGTGACATGAGCCGCCAGCTGGCCGCCGTGAAGCGTGGCTACGCGTACATCGACATGAACGAGCGCGGCCACTACTTCTCGGAAGGCAACTACGAGATTCTCGGCGCGCCGCTCAGCGATGGCGTCGACGCCATCCGCTGGATGACCTCGCAGCCGTGGTCCAACGGCAAGGTCGGCACCACGGGTTGCTCGTCCACCGCCGAATGGCAGATGGCCGTCGTCGCGCAGAACGAGCCGGGCCTGGCCACCTTCAACGTGCAGGGCTTCGGCGCCGGTGTGGGCCGCGTCGGCCCGTACTACGAGCAGGGCAACTGGTATCGCGGCGGTGCCGTGCAGATGCTCTTCATCGACTGGCTCTACAAGGAACAGAACCAGGTACGCCCGTCGTTCCCGGCGAATATGTCGCAGGCCGACCTCATCCGCGCCTCGAAGATGTTCGACCTCGATTCGCAGCCGCCCCAGCCCGATTGGGACAAGGCGTTCTGGGTGCTGCCCGAGAAGGACATCATGAAGTCCGTCGACGGCCCGAAGGGCATCTTCGCCGATGCGATGGATGTGCCGACCGGCGGCAACATGATCGCGCGCACGCCGAACAGCCCCGCCTGGTACAAGGGCGGCCTGTGGCACGACAACATGAAGATCAACAAGCCGGGCCTGTGGTTCATGAGCTGGTTCGACGTGTCGGTCTCGCCCAACCTGGCCGCCTATAACGAAGTGCGCAAGACGGCGCCGAAGGAAATCGCCGACCAACAGTACGCGGTGATCGCGCCCGCACTGCACTGCGCATACACCCGCGCCACCGAGCACACGATGATCGGCGATCTCGACGTGGGCGATGCGCGCTTCGATTACGAGAGCCTCGTCTTCGGCTGGTTCGACAAGTTCCTGAAGGGTGTCGACAGCCCTGTCGTGGATAAGCAGCCCAAGGTCATGTACTACGTGATGGGCGAAAACAAGTGGCGCAACTCGCCCACCTGGCCGCCGGCCGGTGCGGTCACGCGCGACCTCTACTTCACCAGCGGCGGCAAGGCCAACACGGTGTACGGCGACGGCAAGCTGGTGGACGCGGCCGGTGGCACCGACCAGCCCGACCAGTTCCTCTACGACCCGGCCAATCCGGTCACCACGCTCGGTGGTGGCGGTTGCTGCCAGGGCACGGCGGTGAAGTTCGGTTCGTTCGACCAGAACCCGCAGCTGACCCGTAATGACATCCTGGTATACGACTCAGAGCCCTTCAAGGAAGGCACCGAAGTCAGCGGCCCGATCACCGTGACGCTGTATGTTTCCTCGGACGCCAAGGACACCGACTTCACCTTCAAGGTGATGGACGTCTATCCCGATGGCCGCGCGTTCAACATCACCGAGAACATCCAGCGCATGCGCTACCGCGAGGGCTACGACAAGCCGCCGGTGTGGATGAAGAATGGCGAGGTGTACAAGGTGACCTTCCAGCCGATCGACACCAGCAACTTCTTCTTCGCGGGCCACAAGCTGCGCGTAGCGGTGTCGAGCAGCAACTTCCCGCGCTTCGACCGCAACCTCAACACGGGCGGCAACAACTTCGACGAAGCCAAGGGCGTGATCGCACACAACGCGGTACACCACGATGCGGCGCATCCGTCGAAGATCACGTATACGATCGTCCCGCGTACGAACCCGTGATGTGATGGGTTAAGAGCAGAACGATGTAAGGGGGCAGTATTACTGCCCCCTTTTTGGGAAGTCCCACTGCCTGCCCTTTGTGGGAGCCGCTTCAGCGGCGATGGGTCTTGCGGCAGCCTTGCCCGCTGCCGCGGGATCGCCGCTGAAGCGGCTCCCACATGTTTCTCTCTCACCTCTTTCTGTCCCACATATCCCCGCAACTGCGGGCTCGTGAGCGAAGTCCGTGGATCAAATAGGTTTGCAGTTCGCGCCGACCTTCCCCGCGACGGGGCTGACGCATTGCGTGAAGCCCTCAGGCAGGCCGTCGACCAAGCGCTCCTCGCGGACGGCGAGGGAGAAGGTTTTTACCTCCTTCGGTC